>JALYXZ010000008.1 GCA_030946825.1 Chloroflexota bacterium
GTCGTCTTGCCGGCCATCGGTGCCTCGGAGGAGAGCATCACGCTCCGTCGGCGGCTGACCACCGCCCAGAGGGTCCCCATCAGGCGCGCGTCGATGCTGCCGGTGGTCATGATCTCGACCGCCGACATCGGTCGGGGAGGTACCCAGTGGTAGCCCCACCAGCCCTCGGGGAATCGGGTGTACCACTGGCTGGCCATGCGTGGCCTGACGGTACGCGGCACACCTGCCGGGTGCAACCGACCCTCCCCGCCGCGGCCGAGGTGCCGGCCCAGCCCCGGCCGGAGCCTAGGCGCCGAACGGGTTCTGTGGCTTCGCTCCTGTGCCGACCAGGACCGCCTTGGTCTCGGTGTACAGGTCGAGCGCGTCGATGCTCAGCTCACGCCCGTAGCCGGATTCCTTGAAGCCGCCGAAGGGGACGCCCGGGAACGCGGCATACGGCTGGTTGATGCCCACCGTCCCGGCCCGGATGCGTCCCGCGACCCGGTGGCCGCGCGCTGCATCGCCGGTCCATACCGTGGCCGCCAGCCCGAACCTCACGTCGTTGGCGATCTTGACCGCCTCCTGCTCATCGGCGAAGCGGGTGAGGGTCACGACCGGACCAAAGACCTCTTCCTGCGCGATCCGCATCTCGTTGCGCACTGCTCCGATCACCGTGGGGCGCACGAACGCGGCAGCGTCCAGGCCATCTCCGATCTGTCCTTCGACGGCGCCGCCGGTCAGCAACTCCGCTCCCTCGGCGACCGCGCCGTTGACGAAGCCCATCACCCGCTCGGCCTGCGTCCGGCTGATCAGGGATCCGACCTGGGTCTCCTCCGCCAACGGATCCCCCACGCGGAGGGCGGCGGCCTTGGTCACGAACGCCTCGGCGAAGCGCTCGTACGCCGCCTCGTGGACCAGGATCCGCGACCGCGCCTCGCACGACTGGCCGGCGGAGTAGTAGATCGCCCACAACGACCCGAGCACCGCAGCGTCCAGATCCGCGTCCTCGAACACGATGTTCGGCGACTTGCCGCCGAGCTCCAGCGATACCCGTTTCAGGCCCGCGGCCGCCACGGTCGCGATGCGGCGCCCCGTCTGGGTCTCCCCGGTGAATGCGATCTTGTCGATCCCCGGGTGTCCAACGAGCGCCTCCCCGACCTCGGAGCCCGGACCGGGCAGCACGTTCACCACTCCGGGTGGAATGCCGGCCTCCAGGGCCAAGCGGCCGAGCTCCAGGGCAGTGAGCGGCGTAGCCGAGGCAGGCTTCAGCACGATCGTGCAGCCGGCGGCCAGCGCGGGCGCAAGCTTCCAGGTGGCCATCATCAGCGGGTAGTTCCAGGGCACGATCGCCGCGCACACGCCGACCGGCTCGCGGAGCGTGTAGGACAGCACCGCGGGATTGACGACGAACGAGCGTCCGTAGAGCTGCTGCGCCGCACCCGCATAGAAGTCGAGGTCGGCGACGGCCTGGCGGATCTCCGCCAGCGCCTGCCAGCGCGGCTTGCCGTTGTTGCGGGTCTCCAGCTCCGCGAGCCGGTCCGCATCAGCCTCCAGCATTAGCGCCAGGCGGCCCAGCATGCGGCCTCGCTTCTGCGGGCTGGTGCGGCTCCACGATCCGTCCAGGGCGGCACGTGCCGCGCTCACCGCGGCGTCGACATCCTGTGTCGTGGCACGCGACACCTCGCCGATCGGCTGTCCGGTGGCGGGGCTGAAGGTCGTGAACGTCTGCCCATCCGAACTGGGACGGCGCTCCCCGTCGATGAGCAGCGCGTGCGGTCCATCGGTCATGACGGCAATGGTAGCCGTGGCCATCGGTATCATGCGCCCATGCCTCCGCCACCCTCAGAACCGATGCTGCGCGGCGAGCTCGTCTGGCTGCGGCCGGTGGAGAGGGAGGACCTCGCCGCCGCGCAAGCGGACCGCGAGCTCGCCCACTTCGCCGGCTTCAAGCTTCCGTTCAGCTCCGTCGACCAGGAGCGCTTCTGGCAGTCCCTCCAGTCCGATGCCGTCCACCAGTTCGTGTTCTGCCGCCTGGGCGAGACCGCCCAGCTCGGCGGCGTGGGCCTGCGATCGATCGACCGTGTCAACGGCAGCGCGGAGGTGTCGATCTTCATCGGCGATCCGGCGGCCTGGGGCCAGGGACTCGGCACCGACGCGATGAACGTCATCGTCGACTTCGCATTCGGAGAGCTGCGCCTGCAGCGCGTCTGGCTGCGCGTCTTCGACTACAACCCGCGGGCCCGTCGGTCGTACGAGAAGGCTGGCTTTGTCATGGAGGCCACGCTGCGCCGTGACCGCTTCCACCGCGGCCGCCACCACGACTCCCATCTGATGGCCATCCTGCGAGACGACTGGGAGCGCATGGAGCGGCGCCGCAGCTGGGATTCGGGTGTCAGCTGATCTCGTCGCTGCCGAGGTGATCGGTCTCGGGACCGCTCTCATGCGCCTTTCAGGGTCGAGGGCCAGCCTGCGCAGCATGCACATCCGCACCCACACTCGAGGTATCACACTCCGATGAAATTCACGAAGGTGTTCGGCGCCGTCGCGGCGCTGATTGCCGCGGCGCTGATCGGCGGAACGCTGATCAACATGGCCTTCGCCGGATCCACGCCCGCGACGAGTTCGTCCGGGTCGATCTCCGGGGGCACCGGCGGGTCGGCGGCCAATCCCGCAGCAATGGCCAACGCGGCCAAGTACTGCCAGGTCTTTATGGACCGATTCGCCACCAACCTGGGCGTCCAGTCCTCGGCGCTGCTTCCCGCAGCCAAGGACGCGGCCACCAAGGCGGTTGATGCGGCTGTCGCCGCCGGCGACCTGACCAAGGCGATCGGCGACAAGATCAAGGCCGCAATCGCGAGCGCCAACGGCAATGCCTGCGGCCTCATGAGCGGCCGCTTCGGCTTCGGCAAGCATGGCTTCGGGGCTGGCGCGCGACTGCACGCCGATCTGCTGGGCGCGGCGGCCACATCGCTGAAGCTCGACCGGGCCGCGTTGCGACAGAAGCTGGAGGCCGGGTCGTCTCTGAAGCAAATCGCCGCGGCGCAGAAGGTCGACTACGGAGTCGTCACCAAGGCCGTGGTCGATGCCGCGACCAAGGACCTCGACGCCGCGGTGGCAGCCGGGAAGATCACCAAGGCGCAGGAGACCCAGCGGCTCGCGCAACTGAACGCGGCGCTCGCCAGCGGGACGTTCGGGGTCGAGAAGCGAGAGGGAACGGAGAAGCCCGGGGACAACTGATCCCGGCCCGACCTGCAGACTGACCTCCCCGATTGACCCGAAGGACCGCCGGCGCGTACGGCGGCCCTTCACCATGCCGGCCCACCGGGTCCGGCGTCTGGATGCCCCCATCCGTGAGCCGCTAGGCTGGCGGCATACGCATCACGAGTGAGGGCATGACCAGGATCGGCTACGCGGCGATGCTCGAGCAGTTTCATCCGACCGAGCTGCTCGACTGGTGCGCGCAGGCCGAGGCGGCCGGCTTCGAAGCCGGCTTCATGGTCAGCGAGCACTTCCATCCGTGGACTCCGCAGCAGGGGAACGCGGCGTTCGCCTGGAGCTTCATGGGCGCCCTGGGGCAGCGGACCAGCCTCCGCTTCGGCAGCGCGGTGACCTGTCCGGGCTTCCGATATCACCCCGCGGTGATCGCGCACGCCGCCGCGACGCTGGGAGCCATGTACCCGGGCCGCTTCTGGCTCGGGCTCGGCGCGGGCGAGGCGCTCAACGAGCACGTGGTGGGGCCGTACTGGCCAGAGGTCGGCGTGCGCAGCGCGATGATGTTCGAGGCGATCGAGGTCATCGGCAAGCTCTTCTCCGGGAAGAACGTCAAGCACCGCGGGTCGCACTTCCAGCTCGAGTCGGCGAGGCTGTACACGCGGCCGGACGAGCCGGTACCGATCTACGTGGCGACCGCCGGACCGATGAACGCCAAGCGGACCGGGCAGCACGCCGACGGGATGATCACCGTCGGAGCACCCGATGAAAAGATCGGGATGCTGTTCGACAAGTTCGCCGAGGGCCGCCGCGAGGCCGGAAAAGATCCGGCTCAGGGAGCGCGGCTGCTCCAGATCCACGTTTCGTGGGCCTCCTCGCAAGGGCAAGCGGAGCAGAACGCACTGCGGGAGTGGCCGAACGGTGGCATGCCGTTCCCCAAGCAGGACATCAAGAACCCGGAGGACTTCGCAAACATGGCGAAGATGGTCCGGGTCGAGCACTTTCGCAACCGGGTGCTGATCAGCGCCGATCTCGACGAGCACGCCGCCCATCTCCAGCAGTACATCGGGATGGGCTTCGACGAGGTCCACGTCCACAACGTGGGGCGCAACCAGGTCGAGTTCATCGAGGCGTACCGCAGCCGGGTCCTCCCGCAGCTCGAGCTCAATCCTTCACCAGCTCAGCCCGGCACCGCCATCGCCACTTGATCCGTCGCCGGTGACGGCTCCGGTCGCGGGAGTCCTGCTCGCGCTGGCCAGCGCCACGCTCCACGCCGCGTGGAACGTCCGCCTCAAAGCCTCCGGCGATCCGCTCCAGCTCGCGGCGCGCGCGCTGCCGGTGGCAACCGCAGCGGCCACGCCCGCGGTCTTCGTCGCGTGGCTGCTGCTCGGCCGTCCACCGCTGCCGGTGGAGGGCATCGGGCTGGCACTCATCTCCGGCGGGTTGGAGCTCGGCTACTTCGGACTGCTCTCGGCTGCCTACCGTCGCGGGGCCATCTCGTCGGTGTATCCGGTCGCCCGCGGAACCGCTCCGCTGATCGCCATCGTGGTCGGGATCGGTGTGCTGGGCGAGTCGCTGACCGGATTGCAGCTCGCCGGCGCGGCGGCGATCGTGCTCGGCGTCTGGCTGTCGCGGCCGACCGGGACATCGCGCGCCGCGCTGCTGCCGGCGATCGGCACCGGGTTGTTCATCGCCGCCTACTCCACCGCGGACCGCATCGGCGTGCGGACCGGACCGTTCTGGCTCTATGGCTGGGCGGTGTTCGTCGCCACTTCGGCCTTCCTGCTGCCGTGGTGGGGAAAGGGGCCGGTGCGCGGTGTGCCGGCGGTGGGGGCATTGACCATCAGCGCCTACTCGCTCGTGCTGCTCGCGTTCTCCATCGCGCCACTCGCCTTGGTCGCGCCGGCCCGCGAGGCGGGCGTCGTGCTGGTGGCGGGCTGGGGAATCGCTCGGCTCGGCGAACGCGAGCGGCCCGTCGCCAAGCTCATGGGTGCGACCTCCGTGCTCGTCGGAGCCGCGCTGCTGGTCATCTAGTCGCGGGCGCGCTGCGCTATTCGGCGGCCTCGAACACGGCGGCAATCCCCTGTCCGACACCGATGCACATCGTCGCCAGGCCGTATCGGGCGCCCCTGCGCCGCATCTCGTGCAGGAGCGTGACCGTCAGGCGCGCGCCGGACGCTCCCAGCGGATGACCGATCGCGATCGCGCCGCCATTGACATTGACCCGTTCGGGGTCGAGCTCGAGCTCCCGGATGCAGGCCAGCGCCTGCGAGGCGAACGCCTCGTTGAGCTCGACGAGGTCGAGGTCCTGGACTCCGAGTCCCGCTCTGTCGAGCGCCCTGCGGGACGCCGGAATGGGGCCGAGACCCATGGTCGCCGGGTCGACGCCGGCCACCGCCGATGCCACCAGCCGGGCGAGCGGCCGCAGCCCCAGCTCGGCGGCGCGGGCCTCCGAGGTGACGATCACGGCCGCCGCGCCGTCGTTGATGCCGCTGCTGTTCCCGGCGGTGACCGAGCCGCCGTCCCGCGCAAAGGCGGGCCTCAGCGCGGCGAGCTGCTCGGCGGTGGTCTCGGGCCGCGGATGCTCGTCGCGCTCGAGGCGATGCGTCTCGCCTCGCCGGTCGCCCGGAGTATCGACCGCAAGCAGCTCATCGGTGAAGCGACCCGCGACATCCGCCGCGGCCCACCGCCGCTGCGACTCGAGGGCGAAGGCGTCCTGCTCCTCGCGCGTGACGCCGCAGCGCTCGGCCACGTTCTCCGCCGTTTCGCCCATGGAGTACGGGTAGTAGGCGTCCGCGAGCCGTGGGTTGGTGAAGCGCCAACCGAGCGTGGTGTCGTACATCGTCTGCTCGCCGCGCGGAAAGGCCGCGGATGGCTTGGCGACCACCAGCGGGGCGCGGGTCATCGACTCCACGCCCCCGGCCACGAAGAGGTCGCCGTCGCCGGCAACGACCGCGTGCGCGGCCGCGACGATGGCCTGCAACCCGCTGCCGCACAGGCGGTTGACGGTCTGCCCCGCGACCTCGATCGGCAGCCCGGCCAGCAGGGCCGCCATGCGACCCACGTTCCGGTTGTCCTCACCGGCCTGGTTGGCGGCACCCAGCACCACGTCCTCGATCGAGCCCGGATCGACGCCGGTCCGCGCCACGATGCCGCGGATGACGTGCGCCGCCAGGTCGTCCGGACGCATGTTGCGCAGCGCTCCGCCATAACGCCCGAACGGGGTCCGCAGCCCGTCGACGATCACCGGCCTGCGCGCGAGGTCGGCGTCCGCCGCGGCCCGTCCCCTCGTCACCCGCCGCGTACCTGGCGGGCGGGGTGCGTGGCGGCAACCGCCTCGAGCAGCCGGCGAGAGGCGCTGGCGACCTCCTCGACGGCAGCGCTGAAGGCCGCCTCGTTG
>JALYXZ010000014.1 GCA_030946825.1 Chloroflexota bacterium
AGGGACCGCTCCTGCGGGCCGACCAGACGGACGCCTACTTCGAGCCCGGCATCGCCCCGGATCCGGCGTCCCTGTTCGACCACTGCATCGCGGCGCTGGAGCGGAGCCTCGAGGTCGGTGCGCACGGGCTGCCGCTGATAGGATCGGGCGACTGGAACGATGGCATGAACCTGGTCGGCCACGAGGGCCGGGGCGAGAGCGTCTGGCTGGGTTGGTTCCTGCACGCCGTCCTCGCTGCATTCGTGCCGATCGCCCAGGCGCGCGGCAAGCGAGCCCACGCAGAGCGCTGGCAGGCGCACATGAAAGCGCTCAGGCGGGCGCTCGAGCGCAATGGCTGGGACGGCGACTGGTACCGCCGGGCCTTTTTCGACGACGGGACCCCGCTCGGCTCTGCGTCGAACGTCGAATGCCGGATCGACTCGATCGCGCAGTCCTGGAGTGTCCTGTCCGGAGCAGCCAACCCTCCCCACGCTGCGCGGGCCATGGCCGCAGTGGAGGAGTCCCTGGTCCGGCGTGGTGACGAGCTCGTCCTGCTGTTCACGCCGCCGTTCGACCACTCGGATCTCGATCCCGGCTATGTCAAGGGTTACCTGCCGGGCGTCCGCGAGAACGGCGGGCAGTACACGCATGCAGCCGTCTGGTCGGTCCTCGCGTTCGCCGCGCTGGGCGATGGCGACCGGGCGGGCGAGCTGTTCTCCCTGCTCAACCCGATCAACCACGCCAGCACCCGCGCAGGGGTCCACCGCTACAAGGTCGAACCGTACGTGATGGCCGCCGATGTCTATGCCGAGCCACCGCATGTCGGCCGCGGTGGCTGGACCTGGTATACCGGGTCGGCGGGCTGGATGTACCAGGCCGGCATCGAGTGGATCCTCGGCTTCCGCCTGCGCGGGGCGACGCTCGTGATGGACCCGTGCATCCCGCGCGACTGGCCGGGCTACGAGATCGACTTCCGGTATCGCTCGGCGCGTTACGAGATCGTCGTGGAGAACCCGTCCGGCGTCAGCCGCGGAGTGGCGTCCATGGAGCTCGACGGACAAAGGTTGACGGCCGGGGACGTCGCCGTCCCGCTCGTGGACGACGGCGCAACCCACCGGGTCCGGGTCGTCCTCGGCTGACGCTTGCCCGTCGGGATCGCAGGCCCAAGATCGATCATGCGGCGGCGCCGGCATACTCGTCGATGAGACCCAGCAGATCCCGCCGACGAACGTCGCGGAACTAACCCGGGTCGGCTCCGTGGACTCGGCGAAGCGGGTCACGATCGTCCTCGACGCCAAACATGGGCCGCAGTTACCAGACGTCGCGGCGCCCCTGGGCAAGGACCACGAGGAGCGGCACCACCCACGGGACGCTGAGCTCCTGCTGAAGATGCGTCCTCCGATCACTCTCCGATGACCTGGATCGGTCACGAACCTTCTTGCCGTGAAGCCGCCAGACGTCCCACGCAGGTCCCCGGCGGGGACCGGTCTGCTCGAGACCGTCAGGTCGGCATCGAGCCGGTCGTACGGCGTCAACCCGTCCCTTGCCCGTTCTGTCCGAATTGGGGATGGGCTGGTCGGGGTCACGGGCGAAGCGCGTGACCGGCGCCTCTCGACGGCCATGGGACCATGCGATCACGGTCCTCAAACCGGCACGACAACCTCGCCGAGCTGCGCACGCCGCGAACCCGTGTCGACGAGGACAGGGCGCAGGGATATCGATCGCGTGCCCGTGCCGAAGCCCCCGAAGGGGATGGCGCGGCGGCGCATGTGCGACGTCGCGCCGCACTAATGTCGCCGCGTCAGACGCCGCCCAGAATCTCCGGCGCCGCGTCAGGATCGCGCTTCCCCGTGCCCGGGGGGTCGTCGAGCTGGTCGTTCTCCTCCCAGGCCGGTTCGCCGGTCTCCCGATGCCGCTCACGACCCGCCTCGCGTCGCTCGTGGCGCGGTGGCGGCTCCGCTTCCGTCACATCCGGAGCGCCCGTCAGCGTTTGCTTGATCCAGGACAGCAGCGACATCAGCGTCTCCTCCGCGACGATTGAATAGCGTGACTCGATCCCAATGGTGCGTCACCGCGTCAACCATTCGCCGCCGGCCGTGCGGTCGCCGACGGGACCAGGACCTGCGATCTAAGCCCCGATGTAGAGGAAGCCCTAGCCCTTCTGGGACGAGGGCTGGAGCGTCGACCGGACTCGATGATTATCGTCAGCCACCTCGTCTTCGCCGCAGCGCTGGCGACGCTCTAGGCTCGCCCCTCACCAGCGCTCCACGTAAACGAACCCTCATGACGCGTGGAGTCTAGAGGAGGGTGGGCCTTCTCTAGCACAGGTGGAATCATTACCGATTGTCATGACATCCCTTGGTGGGAGCCCGCACTCTGCCAAAGCAATGGAGCGCGCTACGGCCCGAATGTCCAGACCCATCCTGAACTCTCCTGTTGCCACCGCATCCTCGCAGCCCTGTTCCTGCCTGTCAGGAGCCGCTGAGTTCGCGCCGAGTGGCTCTCGTTGGCACGCCATCACGGCCCGCCTGCTTCCGGAACACAATGCCGCCCGTCCGACATCAGTCATGCTGTCGACAGAGGCTCCGGTCACCCTGGTCTCGATGAGTCGGAGCCTGGTTGTGCCGGGCATCGTCGGAGCGGTCGATCCGGTCGTCGCGCGGAGCGACTGGACCTAGTTTTCGTTCACCTCGATCTCCTTGAGGGGCTCACGACCCGCCTCTCGATGTCGACACCAGGTCTTCGAGCGCCCGTGTAGCTGAGGAGGCGGGCGTGCTCATCGTTGCCGAACGCCTCGTGCTCTACGAGTACGAACCCGACCTCGGCGCGATCAGCCAGCCATGCGAGCAGGTCGTCCCGGCCACGGATCTCCCTGGATGCCTCCGTCGCGACCACATTGATTCGGACGCCAGGCAGGTTGTGTAGGGAGTCGGCGCTGGACGCGTCAGGGCGACGAGCTAGCGGACTTGCGGCCCCGGTGGCCTACCGCGGTCGGGATCGTCGAGCCAGCCCCCCGTGAAACCTGCACGTCGCAACCCACTAGTCACGTACGGTGAGCTGCGCATCAATCGCCAAGGCAAACCGCTGCGATAGTTCTCGATCATCAACACGATCGGGCCTTGATTCAGCCCGAACTGCCAGGGCGACACCCAGCCAAAGGGATTCTTGGATCGGTCAGGATGCGTGGGGTTGAACGTCGCCTTGAAGCCCAGGCGGCCCTCGGTCTTCAAGTCCACGTGGTTGACGAAATAGTCCAGGGTCGGCAACACGATCTCGGGCGCAAACGGCAGGGACGCGACCACCGCCCAAGGCGCGATCGTTCCGTCGTCGGGTCCTTCGGGCACACCGCGCGCCAGATAGTCGAAGAAGCGCCGCTGCCGGCCGCCGATCTCGAGCGTGTCGGGCCCGGGACCATCGCTCGCGGTGATCCCCCAGCAGGTTTCGCCGTAGTCGCTGAATCCGAGCGGATTGTCGATCGCGTAGCGCTGCTGCACATAGGTCGCGCGACGACTGTTCTCGAAGTAGTCACTGTCCTTGGCACGCATGTACTCGTCGCGGAGTCCTCGCAGGTCGAACCAGAGATGCGAGATCTGGTGCGTGAAGAGCGGCCCCGAATGCAACAACTCGTAGCCGTAGATGCGCCGCCATTGATAGCTCGACGTCCACTCGGGATAGCTCTCCGCTGGCAGCGGAAACGTCGGCGAGCCCAACCCGAGGAGATAGAGAAACATCGCCTCGTCGTAGCCCTGCCACCGATACGACAGAAATCCGCTCTCGGGCTTCCAGCCCTGGCAGACTGTCAGGCCGCCGTCTTGCGCCCATTGCCAGTCGGCACGCCGGTACAGCTTGTCTGCCAGCTCGCGGATTTCACGCTCGTCGTTGGTGTCGTCGAGGAAGAACGCCGCCGCGGTCAACATCCCGGCGAAAAGGAACGCCGAATCGATGGTGGACAGCTCGCACGCCCAGACCCGCCGCCCGCTTTGCATGTCCAGGAAGTGGTAGTAGAAGCCCTTATAGCCGGTGGCGTCCGCTTGGGCGCCCTGAACGCTGGCATCGAAGAAGCGCAGCGTCGCGAGGGTTCGCTGCACCGCGTCTGCCCGGCTCATGAAGCCGCGC
>JALYXZ010000020.1 GCA_030946825.1 Chloroflexota bacterium
GCGAGCGCCACCCACGGCCAGACATCGGCGAGCACGCGGATCGCGAACGGCGCGCCCGCATCGGGCGACTGATACTCGCCGGGCGCCGCCGCGGCGACGGCCGTCGCCAGCAGGATGAGCATCACCACGAAAGGCAGCATGCCGCCGAGCTCCACGGCCCAGACGTTGACGGCGTCACGGGCGAGCGAGCCGCGCGGTGCCTGGACCGCATCGAGCCGGCGCAGCAGCGCCGCCTCGGCGAGCGCGACGAGCAGCGTGGCGACCATCACCACCACCAGCACGGCAAGTCCCAGGAGCAGGGCTCTCACCGGGATGCCCGAAGGCTCGTTGAGCTGGCTGGCGAAGAAGCCGAGATCGCCCTGGTCAGGCAGCGGGACGACCGCCACCACGAACGGGATCCAACCAAGAAACGCGAGCGAGGCGAGCGCTCCGGGAACCCACAGGTCTGACCGCTCTCCGGCGATCCGCCTCGTGCTCACGGCGCGCCGGACCCAGGCCCGTATCGGGCTATCCGTCGTCGAGCCCCACCGCGCGGTAGGTGGCGCCGATGCCCGACAGATGATGCCGCAGGTCCATCGCGCCGGCGATCTCCTCGCCGCTCAGCCACTGCGTCACGCCTACCTCGGCGCGGAGTTCGTCGCCGAAGCTGCGACTCCCCTCCCACGCACGCCGGGCGGCGGCCTGCACCAGCCGGTAGGCCTGCTGACGGTCCGCGCCCTTGGCGACCAGCGCGAGCAGCACAGCCTCCGAATAGACCATCCCGCGCAGCAGCTCCAGGTTGGCCGCCATCCGGTCGCGATCGACCTCGAGTCCGTTCAGCACGTCGGCGAACAGCCGCGTGGCGTAGGCCGCGACCCCCAGCGAGCGCTCGAGGATGAATCGCTCCGAGCTCGAGTGACTGATGTCGCGCTCGTGCCAGAGCGCCATGTTCTCCAGCGCCACCAGCGCGTCGGCGCGGAGCAGCCGGGCCAGCCCCGTGACGCGCTCCGAGAGGACCGGGTTCCGCTTGTGCGGCATCGCCGACGAACCCTGCTGCCCCGCGCCGAACGGCTCGAATGCCTCGGCGACCTCGGTGCGCTGGAGGTGACGGACCTCGAGCGCCATGCGCTCCAGCGTGCCGCCCAGGATCGCGATCGCGCATAGCAGCTCGGCATGGCGATCGCGGCTCACCACCTGCGTCGAAGCCGGGTCGGGGCGCAGTCCCAGCGATCGGCAGACGAATGACTCGACCTCGGCGCTGACATTCGCGTGGCTCCCGACCGCCCCGGAGATCTTGCCGACCGCCGCCTCTTCTGCCGCGCGTGCCACCCGGTCACGATCCCGAAGCAGCTCGGCGTACCAGCCGGCGAGCTTGAATCCGAAGGTGATCGGCTCGGCATGGATCCCATGGGTACGACCGACCATCGGTGTCGACCGATGCTCCAAGGCCAGGCCGCGCACCACCCCGATCAGCCGCTCGAGCTCGCCCAGCACCACCTTCGCACCGTCCCGCAGCTGCACGGCGGACGCGGTGTCGAGCAGATCCGAGCTGGTGAGACCAAAGTGCAGCCACCGGCCCTCGGGGCCCAGCCGCTCCGTGACGCTGCGCAGAAAGGCGATCACGTCGTGCCCGGATTCCTCCTCGATCTGGAGCGCACGAGCCGGATCCACGTCGATGGCGGCCTCGGCGATGCGCTGAAAATCCGCGTCCGGGACGACGCCGGCGGCGTGCAGCGCCTGCACCACCAGCAGCTCGATCCTGAGCCAGAGCTCGAGCCGGCGTCGCTCGGCGAAGACCTCGCGGATCTCGGGCAGCGCGTAGCGATCGATCACCGCTCGCCCCGCGGATCGATGCGCAGCTCGGCGCGTCCCGCCTGCTCGCGGCGGAAGGCCGCCACTCGTTCGGCAACTGCGGCGTCGCCCAGCGCCAGGATGCGCGCAGCGAGGTGCGCGGCGTTCCGCGCGCCGCCGACCGCGACGGTGGCGACCGGCACCCCGGGCGGCATCTGGACGATCGCCAGCAGTGCGTCCTGGCCACCCATCCCGCCGGCATCGAGCGGGATGCCGATCACCGGCAGTTGCGTGAGAGACGCAACCACGCCAGGCAGATGAGCGGCAAGACCCGCCGCCGCAATGAAGATTCGCGTTCCAGCCGCTTCCGCCTCCGCGATGTACGCGCGCAGCGCCTCCGGCTGCCGATGGGCGCTGATGACGTTCGCCTCCCACCCGACCTGGTAGGCGTCGAGCTGCTCGATGCAGCCCTGGAGCGCCGGCAGGTCGGAGCGTGAGCCACAGATCAGGGCGACGGCCGGAGCTCTCTTCATCGCTGGCTAGGATAGCCTCGACCGCTCCCCATCAGGCAACCCGCGTCAGGGCGTCGCCGGGTTGCGGCGCGGTCGGCAGCTCGCGGGCGGCAACGTCGGTTCGGTATTGCGCTCCGCTCAGCTCGCAGCCGGCCACGGATCGGTAGGCCGTCGATCGCGCGGCCGCTAGGTCGATGCCGCGGCCGACGAAGGTCACCACCCGTCCACCGGTGGCAACGTAACCGTCTTTCGTCCGTCGGGTCGCCCCGTGATAGCAGAGCGTCTCGCCGGCCGGCGCTTCGGCGGGCTCCGCTCCCAGGATCGGGCGCTCCTCGGCCGGCGAGTCCGGATACCCCTCCGAGGCGATCACGACTCCCACCGCGGCCCCGGCCTGCGGCCGGATCGCGCCCTCCATCAGGGCCCGGTCGCCGCTCGCCACGCCGAGCAGCGCCGCGCCCAGGTCGCCACCCAGCAGCGGGAGGAGCACCTGGGCCTCCGGGTCACCCAGACGTGCATTGAACTCGAGAACCATCGGGCCGTCGGCGGTGACGATCATGCCCGCGTACAGCACGCCGCGGTACGGCGTCCCGGCCCGCGCGAGCTGCCATGCGATCGGCTCCAGCACCTCCGCTGCCACCTGTTCCACCGCGGCGGGACCGAACCAGGGGACCGGACTGTAGGCGCCCATGCCGCCGGTATTCGGCCCCGCGTCGGCGTCGCGCAGCCGCTTGTAGTCGCAGGCGGCGCCGAGCGGCACCACGACCGTCCCGCTGACCAACCCGAAGACCGATACCTCCCGCCCCGAGACGCGCTCCTCGAGCAGGACGCTGGCCCCCGCGGCGGCAAGCCCGAAGATCTTGTTCAGGGCCTCCTCCGCCTCTGCGGGACTGTCGGCGACGATCACCCCCTTGCCGGCCGCCAGCCAGTCCGCCTTGACGACCGGCGGCTGCTCCGACCGCCGCACGAAGTCGAGGGCAGCATCGCGGTCGACGAATGCGCGACTGGCCGGCGTCGGAATGCCTGCACGCCGCAGCTGCTCCTTGGCGAACGCCTTGCTGGTCTCCAGCCGCGCCGCGGCCCGCGTCGGCCCGCAAACCGGGACCAGCGCCCGCTCGAGGGCATCCGCGACACCTGCGGCCAGCGGCGCCTCGGGACCGATGACTGCCAGCGACACCCGCTCGTTTGCCGCAAAGCGCGCGACCGCATCCGGATCGAGCGGATCCAGCGCCGGCAGGTTGCGCCCCACGGCCGGCGTGCCGCCACTGCCGGGCGCGATGAGGACCGACGCGACGCTCTCATCGCGTGCCAGCCGCCAGGCGATGGCGTGCTCGCGTCCGCCGCTGCCCAGGACCAGCACCTTCAGCCCGCCGGCCGCCACCCGATCAGCCTCCCGCCGAGGCGGCTGGCGACCCCGAGGGCGCGGCCGATGGAGATGGCACGGGCGTCCCGACCACCTTGGCGATCGCCGCCAGGACGTCGTTGAGCTGCTTGAGCTTTGACTGGTAGCCGGCCAGGTCGCCGCTGCGCAGCGCCGCCTGCGCGTCCGAGTACAGCTGCTGAGCGCGAGCGACCAGCGAGGCGACATCTGCCGGCAGCGGGGTCCCGCCGGTCCCGCCCCCACCTCCCCCGCCGGTCTCGGACGGCGGAGGCACCGCGCTCTCTCCGAGGATCTGGCGCAGCCCCTGGTCGAATGTTTCGGCGAACGCGATCCGCGACTGCGACGCGAGAATCACGCGCTTGAACTCGGGAAACGCCGACTGGGTCGACTGCAGGAAGATCGGCTCGACGTACAGGATCGAGTCCCCCATCGGCAGCACCAGCAGATCGCCGCGGACGACGGTTGAGCCGGCGCGCGACCAGAGCGTGAATTGCGCGCTGATCGTGCTGTCCTGGTTGATCCGGGACTGGATCTGGGCCGGGCCCAGGGTCGTGGTCGCGGCCGGGAAGCGGAAGCTGATCCGCTCGCCGTAGTGGCCGGCGTCCATCCGCGCCGCAACCCAGGCCACCATATTCGGGCGCCGCGCGGCGACCAGCGGCTGGATGAGGACGAACTCGGCCTCGCTCTCGCCGGGGATCTTCATGATCACGTAGTAGGGCACCAGCACCCGCGACTGACCGTCGACATCGGTCTGCTGGCTGGCGAACGCCCATCGGTCGTCCTGGTTGTAGAGGGCGCGGGCGCCGGTCTCGTTGGCCGGCACGTGATAGAGCAGGTACGCCTCGTTCTGCGCGGTGAACAGATCCTCGGGGTAGCGGACGTGCTCGCGCAGCGCGGGCGGCATCTGGGAGATCGGAGCGAACAGCGAGGGGAAGATGCGGGCGTAGGCGTTGATCATCGGATCGGTGGGATCGGCGATGTAGAAGCGCACGGAGCCGTCATAGGCGTCGATCGCGACCTTCACCGAGTTGCGCACGTAGTTCATGCCGGGGAACGGCGAGTCATCGGCGAGCGGCTGCGCATTCGGGTAGTGATCGGAGGTGGTGTACGCGTCCCAGAGCCAGACCAGCCGGCCGCCGGCGTTCACGATGTAGGGGTCGCGATCGTAGGTCAGGAAGGGGGCGAGCTCGCGCACCCGCTCGCCGATCGAGCGGCGGAACAGGATCTGGGAGCGATCGGTCAGCTGGTTGCTGATCAGCAGGTTCAGGTCGCCGAAGCGGACCGCGAAGAGGAGCCGCGACAGCGGGTTCCCGAGCCCCACGGCGCCGCTCCCCGACCAGCTGGTGGTCTGGCCCCCCTCGTCGCCGACGGGGTAATCGAACTCCGAGGTCCGGGTGCCGACCACCACGTACGAGGACTGCCCCTCGCCGAAATAGATGCGCGGCTGGGTGACCGGCAGCTGGGGCTGCTGGTTGATGCCGCCGACCAGGTAGTCCGGCTGGCCCTCGGGGGTGACCGCGTTGACCGGGACCGCGGTGATCCCGTAGCCGTGGCTGTAGACCAGCCGCTCGTTGGTCCAGGTCCGCGCGTTGGCCGGCAGGTCGCCGATCTCGCGCGCCGCGAGCATGATCTGGCGCTGCACGCCGTTGATCCGGTAGCGGTCGATGTCGACGTCACGGAACGTGTAGTACTGCTTGATCACCTGCTGCTGGTCGAAGGTGGCGAGCAGCGGCCGGTAGTCCCACAGGCGCACGTTCTGGAGCGTCGCCTGGTTGGCGGTGAACAGCTGTCGGGTGAGCGGCTGCTCGCCGGTGAAGCCCTTGACGCCGATCGCGTCGAGCCCGAACGCCGCGCGCGTGGCGGCGATGTTCTGGGTGATGTAGGGCTGCTCCGCCTGCAGCTCTCCCGGCTCGACGGTGATGCGCTGCACGATCCCCGGGTACAGGCCGCCGACCAGGATGCCGAGCACCAGCCAGGCACCGACGGCCAGCAGGATGAGCCACAGCGTGCGGAACCAGATGTTGGCCAACAGCAGCCCGGCGGCAACCAGCGCAACGACGGTCAGGATCACGTACGCCGGCACCTGGGCATGCAGGTCGGTGTAGGTGGCCGCCTGGATCGAGCCGTGAACTGCGCGCGTCGAGTAGCTCAGCGAGGCGATGTCGAGCTGGTAGCCGCCGGCGATCGCGATCAGCAGCAGTGCTCCCAGGATCGAGAGGTGCGCTCGCACCGGCGCCGTGAGACGCAGCTGCCAACGCAGCGCGCCGGCGGCATACGCTCCGGCGGTGAGCAGGACGACCAGCACCAGGCTGGCCACCGCCCAGCCCTGGACGAACCTCCACAGCGGCAGGCCGAAGATGTAGTAGCCGATGTCGCGGCCGAAATTCGGATCGGTGGTGCCAAAGCTGCCGCCGTTCAGGAAGAGCAGGATCTGCTGCCAGTTGCCGCTCCAGGCCGCCCCGGAGCCGATCGCCATCAGCAGCGCGACGACGACCAGACCGATGGTGATCCCCCGCGACGCATCGGGCAGCTCCAGCGCGTCCAGCCGCCGCACCGGCTGCCGCGGCGCAAGCCGCCTCGCGGCGACGATCGAGGCGATGGCCGGGATCGCGAATAGCGCGAAACCGATCACGAACCAGCCGATCTGGGCCACGAGGCGGGTCAGCAGCACGTCGCGGCGGCCGAGGGCGTCGTACCACATCAGGTCGGTAACGAAGCCGGCCAGCGCGGTGAGCAGTCCGATGACGACGAGCGCCACGACCCCGACTGCCCCGAGCACGATCCAGCGCCGATACTGGCCCAACTGTGCGGTCGGCGGGAAGATCGGCCCGGCCGGGCCGCCCGGCGAGCCGCGCCGCATCCACGGGGGCTGCGGTCGGCCCGGTTCCTCGGCACCGGGGAGCCCGTTGCCGGCGCGCGGCCGATCCGGTCGAGGGCGCGGGCGCCCCTCGCGGCGGGCGTCCTGTTCCTGCTGGCGCTTCTGCAGCTCCTCGAGCAGCCGGTCGAACCAGCTCGACATCGGTGCTACTCCCACTCGATCGTGGCGGGCGGCTTGGAGCTGATGTCGTACACGACCCGGTTCACACCCGGGACCTCGTTCACGATGCGCGCCGAGATGCGCGCCAGCACCTCGTATGGAAGTCGCGCCCAATCGGCGGTCATCCCGTCGTCACTGGTGACCGCACGCACCGCCACCACGTTGGCGTACGTCCGTCCGTCGCCCATGACGCCAACCGTGTCGATCGGCGTCAGGATCGCGAAGCTCTGCCACAGCTCGCGGTACAGCCCGGCGCGCTTGATCTCGTCGATCACGATCCAGTCCGCCTCACGCAGCGTCTCCAGGCGGCTGGGCGTCACCTCCCCGATGACTCGAATCGCCAGACCGGGACCGGGGAAGGGCTGACGCAGGACCATCGTCTCCGGCAGGCCGAGCTGTGAGCCGACGCGGCGCACCTCGTCCTTGAAGAGGTGGCGGAGCGGCTCGATCAGCTCGAAGCGCAGGTCAGGTGGCAGGCCGCCGACGTTGTGATGGGTCTTGATCTTGACCGATGCCTTGCTCTCGGCGGTCTTCGATTCGATGACATCGGGATACAGCGTGCCCTGCGTCAGGAAGTCGATCTCGCCCAGGCGGGACGCCTCCTCCTCGAAGACGCGAATGAACTCGTCGCCGATGATCCTGCGCTTCTCCTCCGGGTCGGTGACTCCGGAGAGCCGCCGCAGGAAGCGCTCGCGGGCGTCGATCATCCGCAGCTGCATCCCCAGGTGCTCCTCGAAGGTGGTGCGCAGCAGCTCCGACTCCCGCTTGCGCATCAGGCCGTGATCGACGTAGATGCAGGTCAGCTGGTCGCCGACAGCCCGATGCACCAGCGTCGCGGCGACCGCGCTGTCGACGCCGCCCGACAGCGCGCAGATAACGCGCCCCGCGCCGACCCGAGCACGAATCTCGCCCACGGCGCGCTCCACGAATCCGGCCGGCGTCCAGTCGCCGCGGGCACCGGACACGCCGCGCACGAAGTTGTGGAGGATCCGCGAGCCGGCCGCGGTGTGCGCGACCTCGGGATGGAACTGGATGCCCATCAGGCCGGTGCGGCTCGCAATCGCGGCATACGCAGTCGACTCGCTGCTGGCGATCGCCTCGAATCCCGGAGGCGGCTCCAGGATCGAGTCGCCGTGGCTCATCCAGACCGCCGTCTCGCTCGGCACCCCGTCGAGCAGCGCGCTCCGCCGCGTGGTACGCACCGTGGCTGGACCGTATTCGCGGCTGGTGGCCGGCGCGACCCGGCCTCCGAGCTCGTGGGCCATCAGCTGCATCCCGTAGCAGATGCCCAGGATCGGGATCCCGGCCGTCCAGATCGCCCCGTCGGGACGCGGCGCTTCGGGATCGTAGACCGATGCCGGGCCGCCGCTGAGGACGATGCCGATCGCGTTGCGCCGTCGGATCTCCTCGATAGGCGTGTCATGCGGGAGGAGCTCCGAGTACACGTTCAGCTCCCGCACGCGGCGGGCGATCAGCTGCGCGTACTGGCTCCCGAAATCGAGCACCACGATGGTCTGGATCGCCTCGTCGGCCCGTGGCTCGCGCGCCGGGGGCGGCGCATGCAGCGCGGCCTCGAGGTATGCCTCGACCTCCGCGTCGTCGGGCGCCAGGACGCGGTGGCCGGCGTTGGCCGCCTCGCCGTGCACCGTTCTGCCGCGCTCGCGCGGAGCCTCATGGGCAAGCGCCGTGTCGACGGCGTTGGCCTCCGTCTCGGCTTCGGTCAATCATCCCTCCGGCGGCGCGATGCGTGTGCGAGGAGTGTACCGGCCGGACGTCCGCGCCACGCCGCCCGACCGATACGCATTCAGGCCAGCCAGTCGGTGGCGGGCCGCACCAGGAACTCGCGGAGCCCGAGACCGCCTTCGCCGACGACCAGCGGCCGTGCCCCGGGGAACCGCTCCACGAAGCGGTCGAGGCCCGAGCGCGTGTCCCGCTGGCGACTGCTCTCGACCCGGACCGCGAGCACCGGCCGCCGGTCATCGAGCGCTCCCCGATGGCGAACGACGAGATCCACCTCGCGCTCTCCCTCGCGCCAGTAGGCGACCTCCAGCGGCACCTCGGCGTTGAGGAAGTGGCCGGCGACCGCGGTCTCGACCAGGCGCCCCCAGGCATCGGGATCCGTCCGCGCGGCCGCCCGGTTCCAGCCGCACACGGAGCTGACCAGCGCGGTGTTGAGGGCCACGAGCCGCGGGCTGGCGGCGCGCTGCCGCGGCGCGACGCCGTGCTTCGGCAGACCGATGACCATCCCGGCGCCTGCGAGCAGCTCCAGGTAGCCGGCCAGGGTGGTGGTGTTCCCCGCGCCGTCCAGCCGGCTCAGCATCCGGGTGAAGGCCAGCACGTCGCCCGAGCGCTCCGCGCCGAGTCGGAACAGCTGCCGCAACAGCATCGGCTTGTCGACCCGGGTGAGGAGCAGGACGTCGCGCGCGAGGGACGTCTCGACCAGCGAGTCGAGCACGTAGGCCCGCCAGCGAGCTTCCTCTTCGATCAGCCCCGCGGCGCCCGGATAGCCGCCGAAAAAGAGGAATCGGTCGAGGTCGAAGCCGAATGCCTCGACCATCTCGCTGAAGCTCCAGTGCCCGACCCTGAGCACCTCGAAACGGCCCGCCAGGCTTTCCGTCAGCCCGCGCTGCACGAGAAGCGGCGATGACCCGAGCAGCATGAGGCGCAGCTCGAGGCCGCGCCGGGCATCCTCGTCCCACAGGCGCTTGACCACCTCTGACCAGTCCGGGACCTTCTGGATCTCGTCGATGACCAGCAGGCCGCCGGCGCGTCCGCCGTTTCGGGCATGCATCCTTCCGACCTGCCACTGGCTCTCCAGCCAGCTGCGGTCACGGAGCGCGGGGTCGTCCGCCGACGCGAAGTGCGCCGGGATGCCGACCGCGTCGATCACCTGTCGGGCGAGCGTCGTCTTGCCCACCTGCCGCGGCCCCGCCAGCACCTGGATGAAGCGCCGCGGCTCGTGGACGCGCGCAAGCAGCCCATCGAAGATCGGGCGACGAAATGGGCGGCGCGATTGGCTTGCGCGAGACACTGAGTAAGTTTACTCAGTGCCGTGAGCAAGCCGCGGTGCGCGGGAACCAGAGCCGCGAGCCGGGGTCGCTCCAGCCCCGGCGGTCACTCCCCGCCGGCGAGCTGCCAGGACTTGCCCTCGCTGGTGATCGCCGGAGCGATCACGATCTCGACCTCGTGCATCTCGCGGATGGAGCGCGCGCCGAGCGCGGCCATCGACTGCCGCAGGGCACCGACCAGGTTCTGCGTCCCGTGCGTGGTGGTCGACGGCCCGAAGAGGATCTGCTCCAGCGGCAGGCGCTCGCCGGTCCGGATCCGCGTTCCGCGTGGGAGCGTCGGCGAGGGAGCCGCCATTCCCCAGTTGAAGCCACGGCCCGGCGCTTCGAGCGCAGCGGCCAGCGGCGACCCGAGCATCACCGCGTCTGCCCCGCTGGCGATCGCCTTTGCGATATCGCCGCCGGTGCGCATTCCACCGTCGGTGATGACCGGGATGTAACGGCCGGTCTCCTCTGCGAACCGATTGCGGGCCGCCGCCACCTCGAGCGTGGCGGTCACCTGCGGCACTCCGATCCCGAGCACCTCGCGGGTGGTGCATGCCGCACCCGGTCCGACCCCGACCAGGATCGCCGCCGCGCCCTGGGCCATCAGCTGCTCGGCGGCGGCGCCACTCACCGTGTTCCCCACCAGCACCGGGAGATGCAGGGCGCCGGTCAGGTCCGCGAGCGAGAGCGATCGCCCGGAGGTCGAGATGTGCCGCGCGCTCGAGACCTGGGACTGGACCAGGAACAGATCCGCGCCAGCCTGCGCGGCGACTTCGGCGTGGTGCCAGGCGGCGGCCGGCGTGGTGGCCACCGCGGCGATCGCGCCCTCGGCCTTCACGCGGCGGATGATGGCGTCGATCAGCTCATCGCGGACCGGTGCGGCATACGCCTCGGCGAGCAGGTGAGCGGCCTCCGCCGCGGTCTCGGCCGCGACCACCCGGTCGATCACCGGCGCGGGATCCTCGTATCGGGTGTAGAGCCCCTCGAGGTTGATGAAGGCGGCGCCCCCCAGACGGCTCATGCGGACCGCCATCGCGGCGTCGGCGACGGCATCCATCGCGGCGGCGAGGAACGGGATCTCGAGCCGCTGCTCGCCGATCAGGGTCGTGAGCTGCACCTCGGCCGGATCGGCCGTCACGACGCCCGGGACGAGCGCGACCTCGTCGAATCCGTAGGCACGCCGCAGCCGGGTCGCGGTCTGATCGGGGAGGAGCGTGCGCTGGTCGATCACTGGCGGGGTTCCATTGGCGCCGATCGGTGCAGGCTTTCGCGAAGTATAGCCGCCGCCGTCCGATCAGACCGGTCGCCGCGTCCCGCCGCGGACGATCATCTGGCCTCGCTCCGGCCCGACGCTGACATGGCTGATCGGTACCCCGGCCAGCTCTTCCAGCCGCGTGACGTACTGCCGGGCGGCCTCGGGCAGCTGCTCCCACGACCGACACGCGCTCGTATCACGGCTCCAGCCGGGCATCTCCTCGTAGACGGGGGCCAGCCGCCCATAGACCGATGTCGAGGCGGGGATCGTTCGCCACTCGCGCCCGTTCTCCGGGTCGCGGTAGCAGGCCGCCAGCCGAATGCGGTCGAAGCCGTCGAGCACGTCGAGCTTGGTGAGCGCGATGCTCGAGTACCCCGCGAGCTGCACGCTGAAGCGCACCGCCACTGCGTCGTACCAGCCGCAGCGACGCGGCCGCCCGGTCGAGGTGCCGTACTCCTGACCGCGGTCGCGCAGGGCATGGCCATCCGCATCCTCGAGCTCGGTCGGGAAGGGTCCCGCGCCGACCGCGGTGGTGTAGGCCTTGGCGACTCCGATCACGCGATCGATGGCGACCGCGGGAAGCCCCGCTCCCAGCGACGCGCCTCCGGGAATCGGGCTCGAGCTGGTGACGTACGGGTAGGTGCCCCAGTCGATGTCGCGCATCGTCCCAAGCTGGCCCTCCAGCAGGATTCGGTCGCCACGCGCCAGGGCCTCGTCGACCATCGCATGTCCGTCGACGACATGGCCACGCAGTCGCTCGCCGGCGGTGAGGTACTCGGCTCCGATGCGCTCGGCGTCGGTCGCCGCCTCGATCGTCTCCCGCAGGTCGTCATCGGCGCCCCCGGCACCGAAATAGCCGGTCGCGATGCGTCGGGCCCGGTCGACGGCTCCGGCCAGCCGCTCGCGAAAGGCATCGGGCTCCAGCAGGTCAACGACTCGAAGGCCGCGCCGCGCGATCTTGTCGACGTAGGCGGGGCCGATGCCTCGCGACGTGGTGCCGAGGCGCGCCACGCCACGCTCACGCTCCTCGAGCTGATCGATGAGCACGTGGTAGGGCATCACCAGGTGCGCGCGATCGCTGATGAACAGGTTGTCGACGGCGATCCCGGCCGCAGCCAGCCCGTCCAGCTCGCCGACGAGGGCCGGTGGGTTGATCACCACGCCGTTTCCCAGCAGGTTGCGGGTGGCCGGGTAGAAGATTCCCGATGGGATCAGGTGGAGCTTGAAATGGCCGTGCCGGTTGACCACCGTGTGGCCGGCGTTGTTGCCCCCGCCGTAACGGACCACGAGGTCCGCCTCCTCCGCGAGGTAGTCGACGACCCGCCCCTTCCCCTCGTCGCCCCATTGGGCACCGACGACCGCGATGACGGACATGCGCAGGCGAGGACCTCATGCCGCTACCGAGAGCCCGAATGGTACCCCAGCCGTCTTCCGCAAACGAGGAACGCCGCCTCGACGGCGGCGTTCCCTGGCCTCTCAGCCTGCGGTTCGCTGACGTCAGGCGCGGGCGCGCACCTTGTCGAAGCAGTTGCTGCAGTAGACCGGACGGTCGTTGCGGGGCAGGAACGGGACGAGCGCCTGGCCCCCGCACTCGGCACACACCGCCGCGTGCATCTCCCGCTGTCCGTTACCACCCCCCGATCCGATGCCCAGCGCTCGGTTCTGCTTGGCGACGGCTCGACAGCTCTGGCAGCGCTGCGGCTCGTTGACGAGGCCCTTCTCTGCATAGAACTGCTGCTCGCCCGCGGAGAAGACGAAGTCCATCCCACAGTCTCGGCAACGGATGGTCTTGTCGGCGTACACGGTGAACCCTGACCTCCTATGCGCGCCCGGGTGGTCACGCTTGGGCTGCTGTCGGGCCGGGAATCGAGTGCGACGAGGTGCGCAGATCGGGCGGGACGGGGCCAAGCTGAGCCGGACGGGATCTTCAGCCGCGGACTATACACACAGGTCTGCGCGGCTGTACAGGGGTTCACCAAGAGCTTGCCCGCTCCGGGTGCAGGCTCTCGTCTGCCATCCGGCCATTCACCTCGTCGATCGTGCGGTCAGTAGGCGGCAACCTCCTCACGGGCGGAGACGGTGTAGAAACGGGTGTTCGCCTTCCGGAACTGGAGCGGCACATCGCCGATCGGGCCGTTGCGGTGCTTGGCGATCTTGGCCTTGACCAGCTCCACCTCCGCGTCCGCGTTCTGCTCGCCGTCGCGGTACAGGAAGATGACCACGTCCGCGTCCTGCTCGATCGAGCCGCTCTCCCGCAGATCGCTGAGGCGCGGCTCGGCGCTTCCCCGCTGCTCGACCCCGCGCGACAGCTGGGAGAGGGCAATCACCGGCACCTTCAGCTCGCGGGCGAGCTGTTTGAGCCCGCGCGAGATCTCGCTCACCTCCTGCACGCGGTTCGGCTCGCGAGACTGGGTTGCAGCCTGCATCAGCTGGAGATAGTCGACGATCACCAGGTCGAGGCCGCGCTGCTCCGCCTCGAGGCGGCGGGCCTTGGTGCGCAGCTCCATGATCGACAGGATCGGCGAGTCGTCGATGAACATCGGTGCGTTATGCATCTCGTTCATGACCTGAGCGATCTTGCTCCAATCCGTCTCGTCCACGAATCCGGTCTGCAGCGGCCGAGGGTTGATGCCGCTCTCGGCGGAGAGGAGCCGCAGGGCGAGCTGCTCCTTGCTCATCTCGAGCGAGAAGACGGCGACCCGTCGGTGCTCATGAACGGCGGCATGCTGAGCGATGTTGAGCGCCAGGCTGGTCTTTCCCACGCTGGGCCGCGCGGCGAGGATGATGAGGTCCGAGGGCTGGAAACCGCCGAGCAGCGCGTCGAGCTGCGAAAGCCCGGACGGGATCCCGAGGATCTGGCCCCGATGCTCGTGCAGGTACTCGAGCCGGTCGTATGCCTGTCCGAGCAGGGTCGCCAACGACTCGAAGCCGCCGCTCGTCCGATGCTGGCTGATCTCGAACAGGATTGCCTCGGCGCGGTCGATGGCGACCTCCGCGTCGTTCGCCTCCTCGTAGCCGACGGCGGCGATCTTGCCCGCCGCGCCGATGAGGTTGCGGAGCACCGCCTTGCGCTCGACGATGCGGCCGTAGTGCTCGACGTGCACGGCGGTGGGGACCGCGCTCATCAGGCTGGCGAGGTAGGCCGGGCCCCCGATCCCCTCGAGCCGCTCCCGGCGCGTCAGCTCGTCGCCGAGCGTCACCAGGTCGATCGGCTCGCGCTGAGCGTGCAGCCCGAGCATCGCCTCGTAGATATCGCCGTGCTGGCGACGATAGAAGTCCACCGGACGCAGGAAATCTGCGACCTTGAGGACCGCCTCGGCATCGATCAGGATCGACCCGAGCACGCTCTGCTCAGCGTCGACCGCCTGTGGGGCGAGCTTGTCGATGCTCATCGGCTGAGCCGGACCGGCCCGGTCTTGCAGTTTCTCATCCGCACCCATCGTCCCCTGGCGCGCAACATGGTTTTCCAGACCACGGGCCCCGCTCGGCGCGCGGCTGTGGAGAGCGGCACGCTCGATGTGGAAAGCCTGTTGGCAACCAGCGTCCGCCGCGCCCGTGACAGCTGTCTGTCGCGCCCTGGCCCCCGCCGAGCTCTAGCCGCCGGCGCTCCGCGTTCCGCGGCGCGGGGGCTGACCGCTGCCGATCAGTGTCGGGGGACGACGATGACGGTGACCGGCACGTCGAGCCCCGGCAGCACGTGCACGCTGACCCGGTGCTCTCCGACCGACTTGATCGGCTCGCGAAGGTGGACCTGGTGGCGGTCGACCTCGATCCCCTGCTGGTTGATCAGTTCGGCGACCTCGCGGTTCGTCACCGAGCCGAAGAGGCGGTTCTTCTCGCCGGCCTTGACCGGGATCTCCAGGCGCAGCTCCCGGAGCCGCTCGGCGACCGCCTCGGCGGCTGCGCGCACGGCTCGCTCCCGCTCCTCGCGCTGATCGCGGTGCCGCTCCCAGTTCGCGACCGTCCCGCGATCGGCCAGCAGCGCAGCGCCACGCGGGATGAGAAAGTTGCGGGCGTAGCCGTCCTTCACCTCCTTCATCTCGCCCTCGCGTCCAAGGCCCTTGACGTCGCGCTTGAGGATCACCTTCATCGGCTGGCCACCTGTTCCTTGTGTGCATCGGATACGGCCGAGGAGCCGGTCAGCCCCGGCCGCTCCTCGCTCGCGATGCGCCGTTCCCTCCATCGGCCCAGGAGCCGCTTGACGCCCCCGGGGTTCCGGAGCTCGCCGTAGCGCTCCAGAAGCTCGGGCAGGCTGTCGCGGATCTCGTCGTATCGGTCGCCCAGGACCGCCCGCACGCGGGCGAGATCCTGGTCGAGGTCGGCCGTTCCATTCCGCGCCCGCTCCATGTGCTCCTGTCGCACGTCGGCGGGCGCGTTCTGGATGAAAAGGTCGAGCACCAGCAGCAGGATCGTCAGGTCGTCGGCCTCCCCGATGATCGGGATCGCGTCGGGGATCAGGTCGATGGGCATCACCACGTAGGCGAGGGCCGCTGCCAGCAGCGCCTTGAGCCCGATCGGAGTCCGCGGGTCGCGCATCAGTCCCCACACCAGGCGCGCGTAGACGGGCAGCTTCAGAACCAGGCGCGCGAGGCGCAGGTAGCGCAATCGGCCGGTGACTTTCAGGCTGACGCTCCGGTCGGCTTCGAGGTGGAGACCGATGATACCAGCGTTGACATTAGAACAGGTGTTCTGCTAACGTGCACCGCAGATCCGGACGGAGACGCCGGACCACGCGGAGGAGCGCCATCGTGACGCGACACGACGCCGAGCGCAAACAGAAGATCCTGGAGTGCATCGCGCAGACGGTCGCGGACCGCGGTTACCCCCCTTCGGTGCGCGAGATCGCCGATGCTGTCGGCCTGGCGTCCACGTCGGCGGTCCACCATCATCTGCTCGCGCTCGAGCGGGAAGGCCTGCTGGAGCGGGGCACACACTCCTCACGAGCGCTACGGGTCATGGGGCGCGTGGCGCCGGCGCGCCGGCGAGCGAGCGAGCGGCGCGTGACCCCGTTCCGGATGCCGATCGAGCGGGACATCCTCAGGCTCCCGGTGCTCGGCGAGATCGCCGCCGGCCAGCCCATCGAGGCCTACGCGGATGGGGCGGAGTCACTCGACGTGCCGCGATCGATCGAGGCCCACGACGACTCGTACGTGCTGCGCGTGCGCGGCAAGAGCATGATCGACGCGCTGATCGATGACGGCGACTACGTCGTGGTGCAGCCTCAGGCAACCGCTCGTGACGGGGACATCGTGGTTGCGCTGCTCGATGACAACGGCGTCACCCTCAAGCGATTTTTCCGCGAGAAGGGCCGCATCCGACTACAGCCAGCAAACTCGGAGATGGAGCCGATCTACGCCACCGATGTCCAGATCCAGGGCAAGGTCGTCGGCGTCATTCGAAAGCTCTAACCGGGAGCCCGGCCGGGCCGGGCTGGGTCGACGGGACGTGGCGGCGGCCGTGCTTCATCCCCGCCGCGGCGCACGCGCGTGACGTGCCCGAATCCATCATGACCCGCACGATCCTGCATGCCGACCTCGACGCCTTCTACGCCGCGGTCGAGGTCCTCGACGACCCGTCGCTGCGGGGCAGGCCGGTGATCGTCGGCGGTCGATCCGACGAGCGCGGCGTGGTGAGCGCCGCTTCGTACGAGGCGCGGCGCTACGGCGTCCACTCCGCCATGCCACTTCGCACAGCGGCCCGGCTGTGCCCCGATGGAGCGTTCATCGCGGGGCATCCGGATCGGTACCGCGAGGCGTCGACGGCCGTGATGCGGATCTTCGCCAGCTTCACGCCGCTCGTCGAGCCGATCAGCCTCGACGAGGCATTCCTGGATGTGACCGCCAGCCGCGCTGTCTTCGGCGATGGGGAGGCGATCGCCGCGGAGCTGAAGCGGCGGGTCCAGGCCGAGACCGGGCTGGTGGTCAGTGTCGGCGTCGCCAGCAACAAACTGTGCGCCAAGATCGCCTCCGACCTGCGGAAGCCGGACGCCCTGGTCGTGGTCGCCCCCGGTCAGGAGGCCGCGTTCCTCGCGCCGCTGCCGGTCGGTCGCCTGTGGGGCGTCGGCCCGCAGGTTCGCCGGGCGCTGATCGATTACGGCGTCTCCACCATCGGGCAGTTGGCCGGCGTCTCCGGCGCCGCCCTGCGCCGGCGTTTCGGCGCCCACGGGCTCGAGCTGGGACAGCGTGCGCGGGGCGTGGACCCCTCACCCGTGACGCCGACGCAGGCGCCCAGGAGCATCGGTCACGAGCACACCTTCAGCCGCGATGTGGTGGAGCGCTCGCGGCTCGAGGCCACGCTGCTGGACATCGCCGAGTCGGTGGCGAGCAGGTTGCGGGCGCACGGCCTGTCGGCGGGCGCGATCCAGCTCAAGCTCCGTTACGAGGGATTCGAGACGATCACGCGCCAGATGCCGCTCCCTCGCCAGACACGCGAGTCGGAACCGATCTACGAAGCCGGAGTCGCCCTGCTGCAGCGGAGCTGGAGCACCGCCCGGGCCATCCGCCTCATCGGCCTGACGGCCATCGGCCTGGCCGAGCTCCAGCAGCTCACCCTGTTCGACGAACAGTCGCGCAGCGAGCGAGTCGCCCGATCGCTCGACGCGGTCCGCGCTCGATTCGGCGAGTCGGCGATCACACGCGCGCGCCTGCTCGTGGACCGGCCCCAGCGGCGCTTCGACTTCGGCGAGCGGCAGGCCACCCAGCAACGCACGGCCAACCTGGAGGAGCCTGTTGACAAATAGAACGCCTGTTCATACCATGGTCCGCAATCGAACGCCTGTTCTGTGCCGGGGCCGGCGACCACGTTACGAGGATCGGGAATGGCACTCATGAGGATCGCGCCGGTGGAGGCGCGAGTCAGGTGGGACCGGGCCCACGCGCGGCCCGGGTCGGTCCGTTGGGGTGGGCACGCGGTCGGCGTGGTGGGCCTGGCGGGAGTGCGTGACGAGCGTGCGGCGTATCCACGCGATCGGGGGCCGCGCATCACCTACCTGCTGCACACGGCCGACGGTGGACAGGCGTCCCTCGTCTACGACGAGCTTCGCCGCCGCTGGTACGTGGAGGCCATCGACCTGGCCGCCTGACGAGCGATCACCCACCGGCTTGGCCGACGAGCGGTTGCCCGCGGTCTGGCGCCAGCCGCAACGCGCACCGCGTCCTGACCAGGACCACGTCTGCGACAATCCCCGCGCGCGCCACTACGCTCCCGTGGTGGACCGATGCGATGAGGACACCACGGATGGCCGACGATGAATCGCTCGCCTCCCTTTCAATCCAGGAGCTCGCCGCACGGCTGGCATCGGCCGAGCCTGTTCCCGGGGGAGGCAGTGCCGCGGCCCTGGCGGGCGTGCTTGGCGCCGCGTTGGTCAGCATGGTGGTCGAGCTGACCCATCGATCTGGCTCGCAGCCGGAGGAGGGCCAGGCGGAGCTCTCCGCCATCGGGGAGGGCGCCCGTGCCAGGCTGGGAGAGCTTCTCGAGCTCGCCGATCGCGACAGCCGAGCCTATGCGGCCGTGATGCGCGCTCGGCGCCTGCCCCGCTCGACCGACGAACAGCGCGCGACACGCGGACAGGCCATCCGCCAGGCGACCGCCGACGCGACTCGGGTGCCGCTCGAGACGGCACGTGCGGCGGCGGCCGTGGTGGATCTCGCCGCGCGGGTTGCGCCGATCGGGAACCCGAATGCCGCCAGCGACGCCGGCGTCGCGGCGCTGCTCGGCACGGCGGCGGTGCGGGCCGCGGCACTCAACGTCCGCATCAACCTGCCCTTCCTCGCGCCGGAAGCCGGGCTCGTAAGCGAGGCCCCTCGCGAGCTCGTGGCGCTCGACGCGCTGGTCAGTGCCGGGGAGGCCAGGACGCTGGCCGCCGTGGCGGAGCGGATGGGGTGACTCCACCGACGTGACGGCGCACGTCCTCGACGGCCGACCGGTGGCCTCGCACCTATGGCGAGAGCTGGGCGATCGCGCGGCCGCGGTTCATGCCCAGACCGGCGCTGCTCCCCGCCTGGCGATCGTGCGCTTCTCTGCGGACGGCCCGGCCGGGGTGTACGCCCTCAGCCTGGCGCGCGCCGCACATGGCGTCGGGATCGAGACCCTGTGGGTCGATCCGCCCGAGGGTGTGACCGCGGTGGACCTCGAAGCGCGCATCGGCGCGCTCAACCGGGATGCCGATGTCGCCGGAATCGTCGTCACCCAACCGCTTCCCGAGCACCTCGACCTGGCCCGCACGCTCGAGCTCATCGATCCGAGCAAGGACGTGGATGGCGCCACCGCGCAGAGTGCCGGGCTGCTGGCGCGGGGCGCTCCGACGTTCGTACCCGCCACGGCGCTGGCGATCCTGGAGATCCTGCGCGCGTACGAGATACCCATCTCCGGCCGGCGGGCGGTGGTCATCGGCCGCTCGGCGGTGGTCGGCCGTCCGGTGGCGGCGCTCCTGCTCGCGGCCGATGCCACGGTGACCGTCTGCCACCGCCGGACACGGAATCTCGCCCGTGAGACGCGTCGCGCCGAACTGCTGGTGGTGGCCGCCGGCTCTCCCGGCCTGGTGCGCACGGAGATGGTGAATCGCTCCTGTGTGGTGATCGACGCAGGCATCAACGTCACCCCCGATGGCGTGGTCGGCGACGTCGACTTCAACGCGGTCCGTCCAGTCGTCGCCGGCATCACGCCGGTGCCCGGCGGGGTCGGGCCGGTGACCACCATGATGCTGCTGCACCAGACCTTGATCTCGGCGGAGCGTGCCGCGGCGGTCCGGCCTCCCGAGCTGGACCGTTATCGGTCGCCCGTGCCGGCCGAGGTCGCCGGCAGCTGATCAGCCCAGGACGGAGGGCGCGATCATCGCCGCGACCGACACCGAACCGTCGATGAAGCCCAGCCTGCGCATCGTGTCGTAGCCGTCACTCCAGAGCTGGCGGTCGATGCGCCCCGCGCCGAACGCGCCGGTGCCCTTCCACAGCTCCGCCGTCGCCGCGAGCACCGCGCGCGCCGTGGCCTCGTCGCTCCTGATCGTCGGGACCGCCGCCTCGGCTGCCCTCAGGCCGGCGGCCGCATCGCGGATCACCGCGGCCTGGGCCTGCGCCGTTGCGGAGGCGAAGGCGCGGACCAGCGCCGGGTCTGCCGCCAGCAGTCGCTCGCCGGTGATCACTCCGGGGCCCGGGAGCGGCACGATGCGGTCCACGATCATCTGGTCGACGGTCATCCCCCGTGCGCGGAGGCGGAGCGGCTCGTTATTGCGGAAGCCGGTGATCAGGTCCACCTCCCCGCCCAGTAGCCCATCCACCTGGTTGAACTGGGGATACTCGCGAATAGCGACGTCCTTGGCGGTGAGCCCCCCGGCGCCGAGGACGGCCAGCAGGGCGGCCCACGACGATCCGTACCGGCCCGGCGTCCCGATCCGCATTCCTTTCAGCGCAGCCGGACTCGACGGCACCTTTCCGGCCGGGCCGATGAGCGCGACCGGAAAGCTGGTGAACAGGGTCGAGACATAGCGAATCGGGATGCCGGAGGTGCGCCCGATCATCACATCCGTCGCGTCCGCGACCCCGAACTGGGCGGTGCCGCTCCCGACCAGGCGCAGGACATCGGGCGCGTTCTTGAACTCGATCGTCACATCCAGGCCGGCCCGGCGATAGAAGCCGGCCTGCTGGGCCAGGTAGAACGGGGCGAACTGCACGTCAGGGCGAAAGCCGAGCAACAACGTCACCCTGCGCAGCGCCACCCCCACGCCGGAGGACGCCCCGGACGGACCTCCGCTCGCAGCCGGGCTGCACCCAGTTGCGAGCAACGACGCGACGAGTGCGAGGGCGGCAAGTCTCCGGATGGGCATCGGTGTTCCTTTCAGGGTTGCACGAGGCGGCGTTCGGCGGCCAGCACCAGTCCGTACAGGGCCAGCCCGATGACCGCCAGCGTCGCGAGCGCCACGAACATCAGCGGGGTGTCGAACAGTCCCTGGTTGGCGATGTTGATCAGCACCCCGAGTCCGGTCGCTGCCCCGGCCCATTCGGCGACCACGGCGCCGATGACGGCCAGCGTGACGCCGACTCGCAGGCCGCCGAAGATGATCGGCAGGGCGGCAGGAATCTCGAGGCGGGCGGTGCGTTGGGCCTGGTTCGCCCCGAGGCTGCGGTAGAGCTCGACGAGCAGCGGATCGACGGAGCGGATACCGACCATGGTCGCGATCGCGATCGGGAAGAAGACGATCAGCGCGCAGATCAGCACGCGCGCCAGCAACCCGCCACCGAACCAGATGTCGAGCAGCGGGGCGAGCGCCAGGATCGGAACCGCCTGCGCCGCGACGATGTACGGCGACAGCGCCCGCTCCACGAGCGTGCTCTTGCCCAGACCGATACCGATCGCCAGGGCGGCGAGGGTTCCAGCGGCCAGGCCGAGCACGATCTCGCTGAGCGTGGCAGCGGTGTGCTGCCAGAGCAGCCCGCTGGCGATGGCCCGCACGGCCCGCGCGCCGACGACCTCCGGCGCGGGCAGGATGTATTCCGGGTAGGCGCCGATGACGGTCAGCAGCTTCCATGCGGCAAGGAAGACCGCCAGGCTCAGCACCGAGCCCGCGACACGCCTCACGCCGCATCTCCCCACGCGGCCGCGTCCACCATCTGCGAGGCGAGCGCGGAGCGGATCTCGTGCTCGATGGCGGCCGCCCGCGCGTCCTCGGCACTGACCAGCGGCCTGGGACGCGCAAGGTCCACATGCAACGCGCGCACGATCCGTCCTGGGCCGCGGCCCAGCACCGCCACCCGATCGGCGAGCCGAACCGCCTCGCCGACGAGATGGGTGACCAGGATCACCGTCCGCCGCTCGGCGATCCACAGCGACTCCAGCTGGGCGTCGAAGGCCTCCCTGGTCAGCGCGTCGAGGCTGGAGAACGGCTCGTCCAGGAGCAACACCTGCGGGTCGGCGGTGAGGGCACGCGCCAATGCCGCGCGCTGCTGCATGCCGCCTGATAGCTCCCGCGGGTAGCGATCGGCGGCTCGGGCCAGGCCAACCCGCTCCAGCGCGGCGCCCGCACGACGACGGCGGTCGGTTGGATCGATGCCCGCCAGCTCCAGCGGGAGCGCGACATTCTCGAGCGTCGTCCGCCAGGGGACGAGACGCGGCTGCTGGAACACGACGGCGACCCGGCCATCGCCGGCCCGAGGAGGCGTGCCCCCGACCGTCACGCTGCCCGAGGTGGGGGCGAGGAGCCCTGCCACGATGCGCAGCAACGTGCTCTTGCCGCTGCCATTCGGCCCGATCACCGC
>JALYXZ010000034.1 GCA_030946825.1 Chloroflexota bacterium
GCGCCGCGCGACGCGTCGAGCGCCAGGACCTGGGGGATCGCGTTCGGGAGCGACGCGTTCATCCGGAGGACCGGCAGCACCGCGTCGGCCCCGCGCGCCCGGTAGGCGCTGGCAAGCACGGCCGCCGGCAACGCGGCGAGGCCCTGGTCAGGCGTGACACGCACGTCCGCGCCGACTTGGAAATCGGCCTGGTCGCGCTGCGAGGTGGTCCAGGTGCCGGCATACGCGAGCCCGAACATGGCGAGGGCGATGGACAGGACCAGCAGCAGCGAGGCGCGGCCGTATCGTCCGTGGCGGCGCGCCAACTGCCATGTACCGAGGCTCGGCACGATGCCGCGCCCGCCGACCGCGATCCACTCGGCGGCCTGCGCCAGTTTGGGGACGACGCGCAGCGCGAGCAGGCCTCCCGCCAACATCGCGATCGCCGGGGCGCCGACCAGGAGCGGATCGATACCCAGCTGGCCGCGCAGACCGGCGGTCAGCGGGGCGCCGTAGCGGCGCAGCTGCCACACGCCCAGCCCGGCGACCAGCAGCAGCGCGACGTCGAAGCCGCCTCCCTGCAGGAGGCCTCCGCTGCCAGGGCGCCCGCGCGTCGCCCGTGCCGAGGTCACCGAGCGGGCGGATCGGTAGGTGGGCAGGACGAGCATTCCCAGGCAGCCGATGCCGGTCAGTGCGGCAAGCCCGTATGCCTGCCCCGATACCCGTGGATCAAGCTGCAGCCGGATGGCCGCCAGCGGGCCCGCGACATTGAAGGTCTCCAGGGCCCAGGCGGCCAGCCACGGCGCAGCCACGACGGCCGGCACGATGATCACCAGGCCCTCCAGCATGGCCAGGCCGGCCACCTGGATGGCGTTCGCGCCGCGGGAGCGCAGGAGGGCCGTCTCGACTCGCCGGTGATCGACGACCAGCGTGGTGCTCAGCAGCAGTGCGTAGCCGGCCAGGACCATCAGCTGCAAGGTGACCAGCACGACGCTGGTCTGGGTCACGAGCAGCGAGCGCTGCGCCTCGCCGAGGATCGATCCCAGACGCGTGGAGACGGAGAACTGGGGCGGCGCCGGCAGAGTCCCGTTCAGGGTCCCGAGCAGGCCGTCGATGCGCAGCTTGAGTCCGCTCGCCTGGGAGACGGCCATGCTTCTGAAGTCCGGAAAGGCATGCCACCGCAGGTCCGAGGCTCGGGCGCCGACGGAAGCGAGGAACGCCTCGCGGGTGAGAAACAGTGGCCCGTAGGTGTCGAAGTTCTCCGTGTGCTCGACACCGCTGAGCAGCGCGGAATCGGCCCACCAGAACGGATCGGTGGGCTTCGTCACGGCGAAGATGCCGACGACCCGAATCGTTGTCCTGACGCTCGGATCCAGGCGACTGGTCAGGGTCAGCGTGTCGCCGGGCCGCAGCCCGAGCCGCCCCGCCGCCGATACCGAGATGGCTGACTCGAGGGGGGCCGAGACGGATCCGACCGCCGGCCAGCGGCCGTCGAGCAACCGCGTGTGGCCTGCAAGGTCGTCGATGAAAGCCAACTTCGCGAGCTTCCTGACATTCGCGCCCTGCCCGGGTAGCGCGAACGAATCGGACTCGCCACTCCGAACCACGACCGGGGAGAGGCCGTCGAGCGCCCACCTCAGCGACCACTGCACGCCGGCACCGACGGCCGGCTCCTCGCGGGCCGACACGCGCGCGGCGACCTCGACATTGGCCGCGGTGGTCGGTGCCTCCAGGAGCACGCGTCGCATGCCGCTGGTGGCCACCGCGTCGGCGTAGATGATGCCCGCCGCCAGGAGCGAGGTGCTCAGCACCACGATGGCTGCCGCGGCCGCCAGCACCAGTCGGTCGGCGGCGGCGCGTTTCAGCACAACGCCGGCGATGCTGGAAAGACTGCGGATCATGCGTGCCCGGCCACGCTCCGCTTACACCGCTCCGGGGTCAAAGGTTCACGCCGGAGCCGGTGGCTCGCGACGGAGGGTCAGGTTGATGCGACCGTATGGCGGTCGCGGGTCGCAATAAACCCGCACCCGATGATCGGCGTCGCTCAGAGCGGCGGCGTCCCACAGCCGGTTCTGCGCCTCGAAGCGGACCTCGGCGAGCTGCGGCCAGCGGGCAAGCATCCGCTGACCGATCTCATGCACGAGGTGCTGGATCGAAAGGCTCACGAACTCGTGGAAGACCGATGCCGCCAGGTCGGCCACCTGCTCGCCGGCGACGTAGCGCCGGTGTTCCGCCGCGAGCGCATCGGTCGGATCGGCGTAGCGCCAGCCGATGTCGCACCAGATGTACAGCGGGCGGTCGGGACGGTCCGGAAGCGTGGTGTGGGCGTCGCGCGCGAAGTCTGCGAAGCTGCTGCCGGTGAGCTTGATGAGCTGCAGGCCCTCCCGCCCGGCATCGAGATCCGCGACCCGCACGTTGTCCGCATCGGCGATCCGCTCGAGGTCGATGGATGCGCGGCCAGCGTCGTTCCGATCGCGGCTGAACAGCCGTTCGGAGGGCGCGAACCCCTGCCCGTCGAACACGACCGCCGCCGG
>JALYXZ010000052.1 GCA_030946825.1 Chloroflexota bacterium
TCGGTGAGATCCGTGTTCGGCGCGGTGCCGCGCTCGGCGCTAACGCCACGATCCTTCCCGGCGTGACCGTGGGGCGCTGGGCGCTGGTGGGTTCCGGCAGCGTGGTGACCCACGATGTGCCCGACTACGCGCTCGTGCTGGGCAACCCGGCACGACGGGTGGCGAGCGCCTGTCCGTGTGGCCTGGGGCTGCCCGATGACGAAGGCGGGCGCGGCTTCCGCGGCGCCTGTCCCCGTTGCGGACATCCCTTCCCCCCGCCCGATGCTGCCGGCGAGCAGTCGACTGCGCCCGGATCCGTTCGCGGACCGGTGACCACCGTCGCCACGCCTGCGAAGCCTGGACGCGGATGAAGGTCCTCTCGGTCGTCGGCGCGCGGCCGCAGTTCATCAAGGTCGCCCCGGTGACGCGTCTCCTCCGCCGCTCCCACCACGAGCTGCTGGTCCACACCGGCCAGCATTACGACGACGCCATGAGCGCGGCCTTCTTCCGCGACCTCGCCATCCCGGCGCCCGACGTGAACCTGGAGGTCGGGAGCGGGAGCCACGCCCAGATGACCGCCGAGATCCTGCGCCGGCTGGAGCCGGTGGTGCTCGAGCATCGGCCGGACGCCGTGCTGCTGTACGGCGACACCAACTCCACGCTGGCGGCTGCCCTGGTCGGCGCCAAGGTGGTGTATGCCGATGGCCGGCGGCCGTGGCTGGCGCACGTCGAGGCGGGGCTCCGATCGTTCAACCGCCAGTGGCCAGAGGAGCACAACCGGGTGGTGGCCGACCATCTGAGCGACCTGCTCCTGGCGCCCACCCCGACGGCCATGGAAAACCTGGAGCGCGAAGGGTTGACCGATCGCGCCCTGCTGTCCGGTGACGTGATGGTCGATGCGTTCCAGTCGGCGAGCGGATCGGCTGACGCGGCCCTGCCGGCGCTCGCCCGCGAGCTGCCCGGCTATGCGCTGGTGACCATGCATCGCGGCGATAACGTCGACGACCCCGAGCGTCTCGGGGCGTGGCTGGACGCGATGCGCATGGAGCGGCCGGTCATCTTCCCGGTGCATCCGCGCACCCGTGCCACGCTCGAGCGGTCCGGCACGCCGATTCCGGCCAACATCCACACCATCGAGCCGGTCGGCTACCTGGCGATGGTGGCGCTGGAGCTTGGCGCCGGGCTGATCATCACCGATTCCGGAGGCGTCCAGCGAGAGGCCTACCTCGCCGGCGTGCCGTGCCTCACCCTGCGCGACGAGACCGAGTGGCTCGAGACCCTGGAGGGCGGCTGGAACCGCCTGACCGGGTCGGCGCCCGCGGGACTCCGCTCGGCGCTCGCGGAGGAGATCTCGCCCACCCTCCCGCGACGCGAGATCTTCGGCGACGGCCACGCGGCGGAGCGGATCGTGACGGCGCTCGAGGGCGGTCCCCGTCGCGGCAATCCGAGCAGCAAGGAGGCAATCGCAACATGATTCCGATCGCACGCCCGCAGATGGGCGCGGAGGAGAAGGAGCTCGTATGGTCGGCGCTCGAATCGGGTGCGCTGGCCCAGGGACCGCGCGTCCAAGAGCTCGAAGAGCGGTTTGCCGATTTCGTCGGTGCCCCGCACGCCATCGCCACCAGCAGCGGCACCACGGCCCTGCACCTGGCGCTGCTCGGCTACGGGATCACCGCCGGCGACGAGGTCATCAGCGTTCCGTTCACCTTCATCGCCAGCGCCAACTCGATCCTGTACACCGGCGCGCGGCCGGTGTACGTCGACATCGAGCCGTCGAGCTTCAATATCGACGTGGCGCAGATCGAGGCGGCCATCACGCCGCGGACCAGGGCCATCCTGCCGGTGCACCTGTACGGCAATCCCGCCGAGATGCCGGCGATCATGGACATCGCGGACCGCCACGGCCTGGCGGTGGTCGAGGATGCCGCCCAGGCACACGGGGCGTCGATCGACGGGCAGCAGGCGGGGAGCTGGGGTGCAGGCTGCTTCAGCTTCTACCCGACCAAGAACATGACCACCGGCGAGGGCGGGATGATCACCACCGCGGACGATGCCTACGCCGAGCGGGTGAGGCTCCTCCGCGAGCACGGCATGAAGGTCCGCTACCACCACGATGTCGTGGGCTTCAACTTCCGGATGACCGATATCCACGCCAGCATCGGGCTGGCCCAGCTGCCGAAGCTGCCCGGCTACAATGCGCGCCGGGCGGAGATCGCGCGGCGCTACGACGCGCAGCTGCGCGGCGTGATCACGCCCTCGGTTCGCCCCGGCGTGCGACACGTCTTCCACCAGTACACGATCCGGGTCCGCGCGCGGGATGCGTTCGCGCAGCGGCTGCGAGAACGTGGCGTGGGGACCGGCATCTACTATCCGATCCCGGTCCATCGCCAGAAGCCCTTCATCGAGCTCGGGTACGGAGACCTTCGATTCCCGGTCACCGACCGGCTCACCGACGAGGTCCTTTCGATCCCGGTCCATCCGTCGCTGAGCGATGACGAGGTGGCGACTGTCATCGGCGCGGTGAACGAGACGGCCGACGAGCTGGGTCGCATCGAGGCCGATGCGGTGGTGCCCGCGTGAGCGACGGGAGGCCGCTGCGCGCCGCCGTCGTCGGTCTGGGGATGATGGGTCGCAACCACGTCCGGGTCTACGATGAGCTGCCCGGCGTCGAGCTCGTGGCGGTCGCCGACCCCGACCCGGTAGCCCTGCGTCGTGCGGTGACCGGCCGCGCCGCGCGTGGGTATCCCGACGCAACGCGGCTGCTGGCCGAGGAGCGGCCTGACCTGGTCAGCATCGTGGCGCCCACCTCGCTGCACCGCGCGATGACCATCGAGGCGCTGGAGGCAGGCGCCAACGTGCTCGTCGAGAAGCCGATCGCCTCGGATCGCGACGAGGCGGAGCAGATGATCGCGACGGCCGAGCGTTGCGGGCGGATGCTGACCGTCGGCCACATCGAGCGCTTCAACCCGGCCATCCGTGAGTTGCGCGCGCGCCTGGCCGCGAACGAGCTGGGGCGCATCTTCCAGATCCGGGCGACCCGCCTCGGGCCGTTCCCGGCGCGGATTCGCGATGTCGGGGTGGTGATCGACCTCGCGCCGCACGACCTGGACATCATGCGTTACCTGCTCGACAGCGAGCCGGTGCGGATCTACGCGGAGACCGAGCAGCGCATTCACACCGACCACGAGGACCTCTTCAACGGGGTGATCAAGTTCGCCAACGGCGTGGTCGGGATCCTCGATATCAACTGGCTGACGCCCACCAAGATGCGCACCCTGTCGGTCACCGGCGAGCGGGGCATGTACGTCGCCGACTACATCAACCAGGACCTGGTCTTCTACGCCAACCCGGAGGCGACCCAGGTCTGGGAGAACCGTGGAGCGGACAACTCCGACGAGCCGGTGACCACCGTGGCCGAGGGGGAGATGACCCGGCGCTCGATCCCCAAGCGCGAGCCGCTGGCGGTGGAGCTCGAGGAGTTCGCGCATGCCGTGCGCGCCGGGGGACCGCCGCCGGTCGACCCGCGCGACGCGATGGTCGCGCTGCTGCTGGCGCGCAAGATGGTCGAGGCCGGTGTCACAGGATCGGTGATCTCCGGCACGGCGCTGGCAGAGGTGCTGGCGTGAAGGTGGCGGTCGTCGGTCTCGGGCATATCGGCCTGCCGCTTGCCGTCCAGTACGCAAGTCGCGGCCACCAGGTGACCGGCTGCGACATCTCGGCCCCGATCGCGGACGCCATCAACCGGGGGACGTCACCCCACCGCGACGAGGCGAGCGTGGACGAACGGATTGCCGAGCTCGTCGCGGAGGGCCGTCTGCGGGCCACGACCGATGATGCGGAGGGCGTGCGCGACGCGGAGGTGGTGGTCGTCATCGTGCCGGTCGTGGTCGACGGTGACCGCCAGATCGACTTCGGTCCGATCGATGCGGCGACGCGCGACATCGCGCGCGGCCTCCAGCCGGGAACCCTGGTGATCTACGAGACCACGCTGCCGGTCGGCACGACCCGCGATCGGTTCGGACCGATGCTTGCCACGGGCAGCGGCCTGCAGCTCGACGAGGGGTTCTTCCTGGCCTTCAGCCCCGAGCGCGTCCTGGTCGGCCGTGTGCTGGTCGACCTTCAGCGATATCCGAAGATCGTGGGCGGGACGAGCGAGGAGAGCACGCGCCGAGCGGTGGAGTTCTATCGGTCCGCGCTGGAGGATGCGACCGATGTGTGGGCGGTCAGCAACGCCGAGACAGCGGAGATGACCAAGCTCGCGGAGACCACTTACCGCGACGTGAACATCGCGCTGGCCAACGAGTACGCGCGATATGCCGCCAAGCGCGGGATCGACGTCCTCGAGGTCATCGGCGCGGCCAACTCGCAGCCGTACAGCCACATCCACCAGCCCGGCGTCGGCGTCGGCGGCCACTGCATACCGGTCTACCCGCATTTCCTGTTCAATTCGGAGCCGGATCTCCGCCTGCCGCCGCTGGCTCGGCAGATCAACGAGGAGATGGCGAGCTGGACCGTCGACCTGGTCGAGGACCGTGTCGGCTCGCTCGACGATCAGTCGGTCCTGATCCTCGGCATCGCGTACCGCGCCGATGTGCGAGAGGATGCCTTCAGCAGCGCGTTCCGCCTGCGCGACGAGCTGCTCGCCGCCGGCGCCCGCGTTCACGCCCATGACCCGTACTTCAGCGCCGCGCACCTCCGCGACCTGGGGTTCGATCCCTACGACCTCGAGCATCCGACGCCGGTCAAGGTCGCGATCCTGCAAGCCGGTCACGCGGCCTACGCGGAGCTGCGTCCGACGACGCTGCCCGGCGTGGAGCTGATCGTGGATGGTCGGAACGTCCTCGACGCCGCGCTCTTCGCCGGGTCGTCGGTCGCGTACGTCGGGATCGGGCACTGAACAAGGGCGGCGCCCGGTGAGCACGGATCGCGCAGCACCATCGGTCGGGCTTGCCGCCGGGCGTGGGGTGTGGGTGGTGATGCCCACCTTCAACGAGCGGGAGAATCTGCTGGCCGTCGCCGAGGCCATCCTGCTTGCGGTGCCGCAGGCGCAGCTGCTGATCGTGGACGACGACTCCCCGGACGGTACCGGGCTGCTGGCCGATACCCTTGCCGCGCAGGATCAGCGGGTGAGCGTCCTGCATCGGGCCCGCAGGTCCGGCCTCGGAGCGGCGTACCGCCACGGCTTCCGCTGGGTGCTGGAGCGAGCCGAGACGGTGGCCGTGGTGCAGATGGACGCCGACTGCTCGCACGATCCGCGAGATCTCCCGCGTCTGCTGGTGCCGCTGATGGGAGACGCGGATGTGACGCTCGGCACCCGCTACATGCCCGGTGGCGGGACTATCGGCTGGCCACGTCGCCGACGGCTGCTGAGCCGGGCCGGGACGCTCTTCGCGCGCTGGGTCCTGATGCTGCCCTACCGGGACCTGACCGGTGGCTTCAAGGCGTGGCGTCGCACCGTGCTCGAGTCGATCCGGCTGCGCGACACGAATGCGTCTGGCTACGGCTTCCAGATCGAGACGACCTGGTGGGCGCATCGACGCGGCGCGCACATCGTCGAGGTCCCGATCCATTTCCGTGATCGCTCTGCCGGCACCTCCAAGATGACCGGCGCCACTGTTGCCGAGGCCTTGCTGGTGGTGCTCAGGCTTCGCTGGGAGACGATGCGCGACGGATCATCGGGATCCCGTTGACCCCGAACCCGGCCGCTGGCAGGGTGGAGCTTCATCCGGTAGCATTCGCCACCGCCCCGATCGAGTGAGCCTTCGTTCCGCTGCAGTGAACCAAGCCGAGCATGTCCTTTCGAAACCGCCCCGTCCTGGACCGTAAGCACCACCCGCGCTGGCAGGATGAGCTTCGCAGCCAGCAGCTGATCCTCGGCGCGTTTGCCGTGGCGATCGCCATCGCCATCGGTATCTACGGCGCGGTTGCCTGGAACGGCTACTACGACTCTCATCTGAAGCTGGTCGCCGCGGTGAACGGCGCTGGGTTCAACCGTGACGAGCTGGCGACCCGAGCCGGGGCCATCGGCTCGGAGCTCCAGGCCCGCGGCGCGGAGATCCAGGCGCAGCTGGGCGGCGCGCGTGACCAGATCGTCAACCAGCAGCTGCAGGTCATCCAGGACCAGCTTTCCCGTCTGGACCAGACCGCCGCCGATTCGATCGTCCAGGGCGCCTATCTTGGCGCGCAGGCGCCGAGCCTGAAGGTCAGCGTCTCGCCGTCTGAGGTCGAGTCGGAGGTCGGCCGCCGCCAGATGCTGCCGCTTCGTCTGCGGCTGGGGCTGATCACCATCAACGCGCTGCCGGCCAATGCCAAGGCAAACGCCAAGCCGAACGATGCCGATTGGGCAAAGGCCAAGGCGGCCGCCCAGGCAGTCATCGACCAGCTGAACCGGGGCGCCGATTTCGCCGCGGTGGCCAAGGCCAAGAGCGCCGATCCGACGACCAGCCAGTCCGGCGGCCTGGTCGGCTGGGTCGAGGACGGCGACGCGGTGTACGGTCAGTTCTTCACCGCCGCCAGGGACGCCAAGTCGGGCGCCGTGGTTGGGCCGGTGAAAGGGGTCACCGCGTATGCCGTGGTCAAGGTCCTCGGGCGCCGGGACGCGACGCACGACAAGCTGCTCAGTGACCTGCTCTCCGCCTCGGGCTTGAGCGCGGACGCCTATCGGGCTTACGTGCGCGACGAGCTGCTCCGCAAGAAGTTCGAGACCTACTTCGGACAGAAGGTGGTCGTCTCGCCGGCACCCCAGCGGCGGGTGGCGCAGATCGTGATCACGGCCGACCAGGGCACCCCGGTGCCCAAGCTTCGGTTGCGCCACCTGCTGGTGATGCCGATCCCCGGCCAGCAGGACCAGAGCAAGGCCACTCCCGCGCAGTGGAAGGCGGCCCTGGCCAAGGCGCTCAAGCTGCGCGCGGAGGCGATCAAGCCCGGCGCCGACTGGAACCTGCTTGCCAGGCAGAGCGATGATCCGGGGTCGAGCAGCAAGGGCGGGGATCTTGGCTGGTACGACCCCACCACCAGTGGCTTCGTCCCGGAGTTCAAGGCGGCCATCACCCGGCTGAAGGAAGGGGTGGTCAGCGAGCCGGTCAAGACCCAGTTCGGATACCACCTGATCGAGATCACCGATCGGCGGGTCACCGCCGGCGGAGAAGCGAGCACGCTGGTCGACGCCGCTCGCAAGAACCCCGCCAGCTTCGCCACCCTGGCCCGCCAGAACAGCGAGGACACCACCACCGCCGGCTCGGGCGGGGAGGTCGGCTGGGTTGCGCGCTACGAGCTGGACCCCCAGCGCGACAAGGTCGTCTTTGGCCTCAAGAACGTGAATGACATCAGCAACCCGATCACCGTCGGCGGCTCGATCTACATCTACAAGCTGGAGGAGATCAGCCAGAGCCGGGTGATCCCCGCCGACCGCCTGGACACCATCCGGTCGGTTGGCTTCCCGCGGTGGCTCGACGAGCTCAAGGCCAAGGTCCAGATCTGGGTCGATCCCCAGTTCCAGTCGACGACCGCCACGGCCTGATCGTGCCCGAGCGGTGAGCGGCGAGGGCACAACCGTCGACCAGCTGCTGGCCCTCGCCGACGTGGATCCGCGGGCCGGGGTCCAGATCGCCGACACCGCCCACCTGGCGGCGATCGCCTTCGATCCGACGCTGCCGCTCCTGCTTCTCGCCGCCGCGGACACGGCCACCGGTGCGGCCGCGCTGCCGGCGCTTCCCGGGCGGCAGCTGGGCCGGAGCGCGCTGGGGGTGATGGGGGATCTCTATCCTCCCGTTCATTCGCTGCGACGGCTGCGCGACGGGAGGCACATGGCGCTCGAGACGCTCGACGAGGCGGCGCTGGCGGCCGACGACTGGCTGGTCCCGGCCCTCGAGCCGACGGCGAGCCTTGCCTCCCCGCACGCAATCGCCGCCATCGCGGCCCGCCTGCGGGCGCCGGACGGCTGTCCCTGGGATCGCCGCCAGACCCACGCCTCGCTGCGCACCTACGTGCTGGAGGAGGCGTACGAGGCGGTCGACGCCATCGAGACCGGCGTCCCGGCCGATCTGGCCGAGGAGCTCGGCGATCTGCTGCTGCAGGTCATCCTGCATGCTCAGCTGGCGGCCGAGGACGGCGTCTTCGACCTGACCGATGTCTATCGGTCCATCTCCAGCAAACTGATCCGGCGTCACCCGCACGTCTTCGGTGACGTGCAGGTCACCGGCGTGGGCCAGGTGCTGGCCAACTGGGAGCGGATCAAGGCGGAGGAGCGGTCCGACGCCGGGCGTGACGGAAGCCCGTTTGCGGGAGTGGCGCGTGCGCTCCCGGCGCTCCCGGCGAGCCGCGAGATCCAGGAGCGCGCCTCCGCCCTCGGCTGGGACTGGCAGTCGGTGGAAGGCGTCTGGGACAAGGTCGGCGAGGAGCTCGGCGAGCTCCGGGCGGCGGCCGATGACGACCAGCGCGTGCGCGAGCTGGGAGACCTGCTCTTCGTGCTCGTCAACCTGGCCCGCTGGCTGGGCATCGATCCCGAGGAGGCGCTTCGATCCGCGAACCGATCGTTCATCGCGCGGCTCGAGGCAGCGATGGCCCTTGCAGAGGGCCAAGGCCTGTCGGCCGCTGACCTCGATCCCGCCGAGCGCGATCGGCTCTGGGAAGAGATCAAGCGCAGGTGACCCGTTCGCAGGTGACCCGTTCGCAGATGACGCGTCCGGCCGGCCCGATAGCGATCGTGGTCCACGCCGATATGCCCGGCGATCCGCGCATTCGCCGCCAGGCCGAGGCGCTCACCGATGCCGGCTACGAGGTCGACATCTTCTGCCTGCGGGAGCGAGGCCAGCCGCCATTCGAGTCGAGCGGCGGCTTGCGCGTGCATCGGCTGCCGGTTCGGCGCAGGTTCGAGAGCTTCGCCGGACACCTGGCCGAGTACGCGGCCTTCGCCGGCCTGGCCACGCTTGCGCTCACCAGGGAGCATCGGCGCCGGCGCTACCGGTTGCTGCAGGTGGCCACCCTGCCGGACTTCCTGGTGGCATCGGGTGCCGTCCTCAAGCTTCGAGGCGTCCCCCTGCTGCTCGACCTCCACGAGGACATGCCCGCCTTCTTCGACGACCGATTCACCGCACGCCCGCTGCGTCCCCTGCGGCCATTGATCGCCGGTGTGGCGCGCGCCTCCGCGGCGATGGCCGACGCGCTGATCACCGTTCACGAGCCGCTCCGCTCGCTGTCGATCGCTCGCGGCGTGGCGCCGGACCGGATCACGGTGGTGATGAACAGCCCGGACGAGCAGCTGTTCGATCCCGGGCGTCACGCGCGGCGGCCGTTCATGGAGGACGGCCAGCTGCGCCTCGTGCATCACTCCTCGCTGCAGCGGGTCTACGGCGCGGACATCGCGGTCGAGGCGGTCGCGCGCCTCGGCGACCTCGACGTGCGCCTCGATGTCTATGGCGACGGTCCGTACCGAACGCAGATCGAGGCGGCTATCCGCCGCACGCGGACCGAGGAGCGGGTCACGCTCCACGGACGGGTGCCGCTCGACACGCTGCCGGAGCTGCTGGTCGCGTCGGATCTCGGACTGGTACCGACCCGTCCGGAAGCGTATGCGGAGTATTCCCTCTCGACCAAGTTCCTCGAGTACGCCTGGATCGGGGTGCCGATCATCGCCTCGGATCTGAAGACCTTCCGATCCCACTTCAGCGACGCGGCGGTCCGCTATGTCCCCGGCGGGGATCCGGCCGCGCTCGCCGCCGCGATCCGCACGGCCGCCCTCGATCCGGACGCGGCCCGCTCGATGGCCGCCGAGGCACAACGCCAGGCGCGACCCTACGGGTGGCGTGCCCAGGCGCAGCGCTACCTGTCGGTCGTGGAGCGTCTCATGGCAGGCCGATGAGGCAGGTCTTCTCGCCGCCCCACCAGTCGCAGAACACGACCGTCCGGCGATCCCACGCCACGCGCTCGGTGCGCCGCAGCCAGAGGGGCGGGCCGGCCGCGTCGAGCACCACCCAGCGCACGCCGCGCGTCCGGTACAGGTTGCCCGGATTGATCCGATCCGACTCGCGCTGGACGTAGGCCGGGACGCCGGAGCGCAGAGCGAAGAGAGGGGAGAACTTGCCGCTGACGCTGCCGCCACGCGAGGCCAGGGCTGCTGTCGTGCGGGCCTGGATCGCCTCCAGGCGATGGCTGTCCTGAGCGAGCCAGCCGCCGTAGCGGGTGAGGCCGGGCAGCAGCACCAGTGCGAGCAGGGCGCCAACCGCGAGCGCGTGCAGCCCGGCGGCGGGACGCAGCCGGGCAAGCAGGGGGCCGACCGCGAAGGCACCGAGCAGCGCCAGGGCCGGGAGCATCGGTACCGCGTATCGGTTCGGCCGGTAGTCGACGAGCACCAGCACGAAGATTCCCAGCGCGAGCCAGCCCAGCAGCGAGGCGAACAGCTCGCGGTCTGGAGGCGACAGTCGGCGGGTTCGCCAAACGTACGCCACCCCGGCCACGGCCAGCACCAGGAGCGGCAGGGCGTCGGGCAGCGCACGGTCGCTCTCGGTGAAGAACCTGACCACGCGCGTCGCCAGCCCGCCGAGGTCGGCCGGAGCTGAGAACGGCGGCCAGATCCGCAATGCCGCCCCGATCAGGTTCAGTCGCGGCAGCGCGACGAGCACCAGCCAGACCAGCCCGAGACCCGTCACCACTCCCGCCGCGATCAGGTATCGCAGCCGCCGCCGGGGCTCATACCGGCTCACCAGGCCTCCGGCGATGAGCAGCCCGGCAACCGGGAAGATCGCGTTCGGCTTGACGCCGATCGCCAGGGCGAGCAACACGCCGGCCAGCGCCGCCGACCACGGACCGCTCCGCCCCGGGCGGTGGAGGGCGATGAATCCGGCGACCAGGAACGCGGCGACCACCGGCTCCAGGAAGGCGAGTCCCCCGTAGTAGAGGACCAGCTCGCAGCCGCCGAGCGCCGCCGCCGAGATGGCACCCGGCCACCGACCGTGCCGCTGCGCAACGTACCAGCCGACTGCGGCGACCGTCCCCGCGGTGGCGAGCATCGGCACCAGGCGCCCCGGGACCATCCCCAGGCCGAACAGCCTGAACGCGAACGCCTCCGCCAGGCTGAAGGGCAGGTTGACGTAGAACAGGCTCCAGTCGCCGATGATCGGGTGTCCGAACGCGGCGAGGTTCCGCGCGCTGATCAGGTTCCACCCCTCGTCGGTGAAGGGCGCCTGGCTTCCCGTCACGCCCGGTGCCGGGTCCGCCGACAGGCGGATCGCCAGCAGGACCAGCACTGCCACGGCAGGCAGGAAGGGGATGAGGGAGGAGAGCCGGGAGCCGCCGGATCGGCGGAGGATAGAATGGCCTCCGCCGCCGGGGTGTGGCGCAGCCTGGTAGCGCGCCTGCTTTGGGAGCAGGAGGTCGCCGGTTCGAGTCCGGCCACCCCGACCACGCGAAGCTGTGGGGAGCATCGATCGAGCCGTCATGGTGTCGCTGTCGAACTCGGGGACCGTTCCGGCCGCCTCCGTCGTGGCCATCGCGCCGACGCGCCCCGCATACCGCCTCGCCAAGCGCGCGCTGGACGTGACTGCCGGCACGCTCGGGCTGGTGGTCACGGCGCCGGTGATGCTCGGTTTGGCCGCGGCGATCAAGCTCGAGTCACCCGGCCCGGCGCTCTTTCGCCAGCAGCGGGTGGGCCTCGGCGGCCGCCCATTCCTGCTCTACAAATTCCGCTCGATGCACGCCTCTGCCGATGAGGACCAGCACCGACGCTACGTGGCCAAGCTCCTCGCCGAACCCCGACACGCCGGCACCTGGGTCCCGATCGAGCAGGATGCTCGGGTGACGCGGGTCGGTCAGCTCCTCCGGCGCACGCACCTCGACGAGCTCCCCCAGCTGCTGAATATCGTGCGTGGGGAGATGAGCCTGGTCGGTCCCCGACCGCCGATCCCCTACGAGGTGGAGCTCTACAAGCCGTGGCAACTGCGGCGCCTCTCGGTGGTCCCCGGGCTGACGGGGCTGTGGCAGGTCGAAGGCTGGGGGCGGCTCAGCTTCGACGAGGGAGTGGCGCTCGACCTTGCGTATATCGAGCGCCGTTCCATCTGGCTGGACCTGACGATCCTGGTCAGGACGGTGTGGCAGATACTCGCCGGGCGGCAGTTCTGACCGGCTCCGGGTTGCGGAGCGCATCGGTCCACGCCGGTGCCCACCGCCCGTAGAGAGACGCCATCCCAAGGAGCAGCCAGAAGACGAACGCGACCGTGTTGCCCTCGAGCATCATGGTCGTGCCGGTCGAGACGCACAGGACGAGCAGCGCAGAGGTCAGCCCGGCGAGCACCACGTACCGCGACCCGGTTGCACCGCGGAGGGCCGCGACGAGCTGCAGCAGCACGAGGCCGATGACGGCCATGAAGGCCAGCACCCCGAGCACTCCGGCCTCGATCAGCAGGTGAAGCCAGAAGTTGTCGACCGTCCGCTGGTCGTACCAGGTCGGGAAGATCTTAGTCGTGCCGTACTGGGCATAGATCGGGGTGCCGAGATCCCAGGCGACGGCACCTCCGTAGCGCCCCGGTCCAACTCCCACCAGGGGGTGGTCCCGAAGGATGGGGATGGCGTTGGCGACGAACATCGAGCGCAGGTCCTTCCCCTGGTTGACCGCCCTGATCCGGTTCTCGGTGGTGGTCATCAGGTCGAAGGCCTGGACCTGCTGGGTGGCCCCCGCCGAGCGGCTGACGAGCAGGTTGCGGGGCATCCAGGTCACGACCGCCAGCGCCACCACGCCGATGACGATGGCGGCCACCAGTGCCCGGCGGTCGATGACCAGGGCGAGCAGCACGAAGCCGACGAGGAAGCCGAGCCAGGAGCCGCGAGAGTAGGTGAGCAGAAGGGCCGACATCAGGACCAGGGCGCTGATGCCCAGGATCAGCAGCACGCGGCGCGGCGGACGGCGGCCGAGCGCGAAGAGCGCGAATGGCAGGAGCATGGCGAGCAGGGTGCCAAGCACGTTCGGATCGCGCATCACCGAGCCGATGCGCACCGATTCCCCGGAGCGTCCGACGACACCCTGCATCCCGAGGATGGTCGGGGCGAGGAGCGCCTGGCCGATGGCGAGCAGCGCAGTGACGCCGAGCACCGCGACCAGCACGCTGACGGCGATGATCACCTGGCGGTGGCTGAAGCCAACCATCCGGGGCAGGTAGAGCAGCACGGCGGCGTCGAGGGTGAAGAACAGCCCCGCAGCCGCCACGGTGAGCGGGACGCGGTTGACCAGCACGGAGATCAGGCTGAGGGCCACGAATGCCACCAGCGCGACCGTCGACGGATGCCGAATCGCGGCGATGAACGTCCCGCGGCGGATCGAGACCACCAGCAGGGCGAGGCTGACGAGGCCCAGCAGCCCCTCCGAGCTGAAGCGGGTCACCAGCGAAAGGTTGGCGGGAACCAGCGGAGCCAGGAGGAATCGGTCGATGATCGGCGAGAGTGCCACCACGACCAGCATCGGCTGCGGCCAGCGCAGGGTTGCCACGGTCAGCGCCACGATCGCGGCCGCCCCGATGACGGCGAATGCCGCGATCGAGATCTGGCCGGCGACGACCGCGATCAGCGGCAGCACGCCGGCGGCCACCAGCAGTGGTACCGCCGGGACAGCGTGGACTGGGCGCCACGCGAACGGCGCGGTCGACTGGCTGGCGCTCATCGGTGGTCCAGGCGAGGTTGCCGCGGATTGGTGTTCCAGCCTGACGAGAGGGCGATCGCCGGAGGGTGACACGAGAGGATCATGGGATGCGGTCGCCGTACGGGATCGGGGTCAAAGCCAACTTACCGTTGCATTATAGGAACTCGCCGCGCCCCGGGTCCAAATCCGCACGCCAGGTGCGGGAGGCCTCGGACTGGACGGTCAGCGTCCCGATGGCGCGACCGTGGGGCTGACGGCCGGCGGCAGGGCTGCCTGAGAGCCGACGTACCAGCCCTGGAGCGGCCCGGCTGCCCCGAACAGCTTGCGCATCTGGGTCCGAACCGCTTCCCGTTTGGGAATCAGCAGATAGTTCACCGTCGGGTTGGTGGGAAGGTCCACGTACTGTGGCCAGGCGAGCACCACGCGCTGGATCTCCGGACCGGTGATCAGCGGCAAGAGGCTGGCCAGGTCCCCCGCCAGCGAGCGAGGGAAGTCGGTGGTGACGGTGTTGCCGATGGCGTTCAGCAGCCCGGGCAGGGCGAACACCAGGTTCGCGTCGGCCAGCTTCCTGCGCAGCGCCAGGAGCACCTGCTGCTGCCGGTCGGCGCGCGTGAAATCGGTCTGCTGCTCGGTCTTGCCGCCAGGCAGCTGCATCACGCCCTTTCGGATGCGGGCGAAGGCCAGCGCGTGCTTGCCATCGTATTGGTGGCAGCCGGCCGCCAGCTCGATCCCGACCCGCGGATACCAGGTTGGGCCGCTGTAGCTGGGATCGACCAGCTTGCCGGGCAGACACAGGTCGACTCCGCCCAGCGAGTCGATCAGCGACGCGAAGCCCTCGAGGTCGACACGGGCGTAGTACTGGATATTGATGCCAAGGTAGAGGCCCACCGAGCGCTCGAGGGTCCGGATCCCGCAGTCGCCCGGCGTCGGCAGGTCCGGGCACCACAGCGAGGGCTTGGCACCCGAATCGCTCGACAGCTGGTTGATCTTCTGCGGGTAGAGTCCATCAGAGTAGATGCGCCGATCCGGCAGAGGCATGAAGCCGGTGTCGCGCGGAATGGAGACCAGAACCGCGCTCCGCTTCACCGGATCGACACTGACCACCAGGATCGTGTCGGTCAGCGCTTCTGACCTGCCCGGTCCGGAGTCGATGCCGAGCAGCAGGAAGTTGATGCGCTCGGTGCCATTCCATCGGTACTCCGGCTTGTTGAGCGGCCCCACGGCCCGGCCGTTCGCCGCGCCGACGGGGGTGAAGATCTGGGTCAGCGTGGAGTTGAGCCCGGCCACCAGCACCCCGGCGTAGGCGTGCATCCCGATGGTGGCGAACATGAGGACCGCCACGATCGCGACATTCAGCGGTCGGGTCATCACCGGACGCACACCCGCCGTGCCGATGCTGTCGGTACCGGCGGCGGCGACGGCGGCTCGCCCGGCCGGAAGCGGCCGCGCCAATCCCGCGTGCGCGATGGCGAACAGCCGCCAGCCGAGCAATGCCGCATCGAGCGCGAGCAGTCCGAGCAGGAACGGCGACGAGAGGACGTCGTTGCGGAGCCGGTCGGCAAACACCGCGGCCACCAGCACACCCATCACCACGAGCAGCAGGACGGGCGCGGCCAGGATCGTCGCCATCAGACGATCGCCGGCATAGGCCTGCCCGAGGCCAGGCAGCAGGAACGAAAGCAGGGCCGCGAGCGCGGGGTGACGCGGGCGAGGCCGATCGGTCATGGACATCCGAGATCCAGGCATCCGAAACATGCAGGTTCCGGGCGGAGGGCGCAGTATAGCATCGGCCCCCAGGGGGCCCCAGATACCCCGCCAGAGCCCGACTGCCACGGAAGTGTTGCCCACGCGCGCCGCGCAAGGGGTACGGTTGGGTTAGTACCTTTGCACCACCCTCCGGACGCCCCCTAGACTATCGCCGCTCGGGTCGCATCCCGGTCTCGGCCTCTCCCTCGTTAGCGGATTCGCGTGCCCTCGAACGTGCCTACCGGTCTCAGCTTCCTGGTCATCACCGCCGTCGTGGCGGCTCTCCTGGTGCTCGTGGCGCTGGTCACCGTGGTGAGCCAGGGACGGGCTGCCGGGGCGCCCCGGCCGCCTCGGGCGCCGCGCACCGCGCGCACCAAGTACGAGCTTGCGCAGCCGATGGGCGCCACCGACCCTCGCGACCCGGAGGAGGGCCAGCCGAGCCGCAGCGGGGTACTCCGCATCCTGTGGTGGGTGACGGTCGCCATAGTCCTGATCGGGGTGGGCGTCTCGGACGCGTTCCGGCAGAACCAGGTGCCGATCTACGGGCTTGGTGCGGTGGCCGTGGTGGCGGTGATCGCCATCCACGAGCTCCTGCCATCGGCGTGGCGCGGCACGCTCATCGGCGCGATCGAGACGCTGGCCGCTCTCGCCCTCGCCGTGGGCCTGCTGCTGTTCACCGATTACGCCCGCTCGCCGTTCTTCTTCGTCTTCGACGTGATCGCCGTGGCGGCCGCCCTGTCGCGTGGCGGTCGCGTGGCGGCGCTGGTGGCGGTCCTGGCGTCCGCCGCGTACGGCGCCGTGCTGGTCATCGATCCCGGCCGCGGAACGTATACCGGGCTCGAGCTGCTCGGCTTTGCCGTCAACATCGGCTCGATCTGGCTGCTCGCGTTCCTCGCCGGCGTGTTTGCCGCGCACGAGCGGCGCGTTCAGTCGCGGGTCCTGCAGCTGTCGGTCACCGATCCACTGACCGGGCTCTTCAACCGCGCCCAGATCTACACCACCCTGGAGCAGGAGATTCGCAGGACGCGCCGCAGCGAGCGAGGATTCTGCCTGCTGATGGTCGACCTGGATGGGCTGAAGGCGATAAACGACACCCTGGGCCATCATCGGGGCGACGAGGTCCTGCGGGCCCTGGGGCTGGTCATTCGCCGCTCGATCCGGGCTGTCGACACCGCGTACCGGCAAGGGGGCGACGAGTTCCTGGTCCTGCTTCCGGAGACCGATTACGCCGGCGCGTACGTCGTCGCCGAGAAGATCCGGGCCGGCGCCGAGGAGACGGCGCTGCAGTTTGCCGGAGCGGAGATGCCGACCAGCGTGAGCATCGGCCTCGTCTCGCATCCGGAGGACGGGCTGACCGTCGAGGAGCTGCTGATCGCCGCCGACCGGGCCATGTACCAGGCCAAGTCGCTGGGCAAGAACCAGATCAGCGGCGATCCGCGCCTACGCCGCCTCGCGGCGCGCCCGCTCCCCGGCCCGACCGCGGTGCCGGGCGCTCCACAGACTCTGACGCCGATCCCGGCGCCGACCGCCGGACCGTCTACCGCTTCGACCCCGGCGCCCAGTGTCGCGGCGACCGCCGCGCCGGAGGGTTCAGCCGACCGAGAGCCCGAGCTCGCCACGCCTGCCGCCGTCCGCCCCTCATCGGGTCCTGCAACCGTTGGCCGTGAGCCGATTCCGATCGGCAGCAGCACATTGCCTTCGACCGAGCCGGCCGCGCCCCCGGCAGCTCGCGCCGCTGCGACCGAGTCGGAGCCGAGCGACGTGGAGTCGGAGACCGTGCTCAACGGGCGTGCGGACGGGACGGACGAAACGGAGCCGGACGCGGAGGAGGTGGGCAGACGGATCGAGGAGGCGAACAAGCGTTTCGAGTCGGAGCACCGCATCCGGCGGGCAATGGATGCATTCCTGTCGCCGACGCAGGGGCCACCGACGCCGCCCCCCGGAGGGCTCGACCGGCCCACCTGAGG
>JALYXZ010000095.1 GCA_030946825.1 Chloroflexota bacterium
TCCGCGAGAACACCGACGAGCTGGGCGACCAGGGAGTGCGGGTAAAGGTCATCGGCCGCCTGCACGATGCCCCGGCGGACGTGCAGCGCTCGATTCGTGCCGCGGAGGAGCGAACCGCGGGAGGGGATCGGATGCTGCTCAACATCGCCTTCAACTACTCCGGGCGCCTGGAGATCGTGGACGCCGTGCGTGCACTGGCAGCTGCGCGCGTACCGCCGGCCGAGATCACGGAGGAGCACATAGAAGAGCACCTCTACACGGCCGGCCAACCGCACCCCGACCTGATCATCCGCACCGGTGGCGAGCAGCGCACGAGCAACTTTCTGCTGTGGCAGGGCGCGTACGCCGAGCTCGTCTTCTGCTCTGCGCTGTGGCCCGACTTCCGGAAGGCCGACCTCGACGCTTCCCTGGCCGAGTACGGTCAGCGTCAACGTCGATTCGGGTCCTGACCGATGCTTCGCACCCGGATGCTGACCGCCGCCATCCTGGGCCCGATCGTGGTCGCCGCCGTGCTCCTCGGCGAGCCGTGGCTCTCACTGCTGGTCGGCTGCGTGGTGTTTCTGTCGCTGGTGGAGCTGATCGCCCTGCTCGATGCCGGTGGCTTCGAGCCGCCGCAGGTGGTCGCCCTGGGAGCAGGATTTGCGGTCGCCGCTGCCGGCATCGTCGCGGCCAACAGCGCAAATGTTGGAGGGTTGGCGAGCACATTGCTGCGCGCCACGCAGGTGCCCGGGTTGGCGACCATGACATTTGCGGCGGCCGTGCTGCTGGTCGGCGTGGTGGCCTTCACCCGGGAGGACCCGCGCCGGGGATTCGTGACCTGGTCGGTCACCGCCTTCGGCATCGCATACATCGGGCTGCTGGCGCCTTTCATGGCCGTGGTGGCCCACCTGGCGCCGCCTGGTGGCTCGGCCGCGAGCCCGGTCGGCATCTTCGGGCTGCGTTCGGGTGTGGCCTGGGCTCTCCTGCTGCTGCTCGTGGTCTGGGGCTACGACACAGGCGCCTACCTGACCGGCCGGTGGCTCGGGCGTCGCCGGCTGATCGATCACATCAGCCCATCCAAGACCGTCGAGGGGCTGGCAGGCGGCTTGGTGGCCGCAACCATGGCAGCCGGCATCGGCATCCTGCTGGTCGGGCTCCCGGCCTGGCACGCGCTGCTCATCGGCCCAGCGGTCGGGCTTGCGGCGCAGGCCGGCGACCTGGCCGAGTCGATGCTCAAGCGCGCTGCGGACCGCAAGGAGTCGGGCTTCCTGATTCCCGGCCACGGCGGCGTCCTGGACCGCGTCGACTCATTTCTGTTCGCAGCTCCGGTGCTCGCCGGTTTCGCGCTGCTGGTCGCCGGCTTCGGGCTGTGACCCGCCTCGCACTGCTCGGCTCGACCGGGTCGATCGGCCGCCAGGCACTCGAGGTGATCGAGATGCACCGCGACCGCTTCGAGGTCGGCGCGCTGGCGGCGGGGCATCTCGATCAGGCGTTCAGGGCTCAGCTCGAACGCTGGCCGCAGGCGGCGGCCTGGACCGCAGACAGGATCACCGACCCGAGGCTGGCCGCCCGCTGGGCGGAGGGCGGCCTCGAGCAGCTGGCTGCCGATGCAAAGATCGATATCGTGCTGGTCGCGACCACCGGGATCGCCGCGCTCCCGGCCGTTCTGGCGGCCCTGGCCGCCGGTCGCCGAGTGGCGCTCGCCAACAAGGAGACGCTGGTGACCGGCGGCCACCTGGTCGACCGCGCGCTCGGGGCGCTCGGCGGCGACCGCCTCGACTGGCTGCGACCGATCGATTCGGAGCATTCGGCGATCTGGCAATGCCTTCTCGGCGAGCGACTCGACGAGGTGGAGCGGCTGATCCTGACCGCCAGCGGCGGACCGTTTCGCGGTCGAGCGCTCACCGAGCTCGGCGATGTGACCCCCGCCGAGGCGCTCGCCCACCCCACCTGGCAGATGGGGCCCAAGGTCACGATCGACTCGGCGACCCTGGTGAACAAGGCCCTCGAAGCGATCGAGGCCAAATGGCTGTACCGGCTGCCGTACTCTAGAATCGAGGCCGTGATCCATCCCCGGAGCATGGTCCACTCGCTCGTCGAGTTCACGGATGGCTCCTACAAGGCCCAGATCGGCCTCCCCGACATGCGTATGCCGATTCAGTTCGCGCTCACCTATCCGCGACGACTCGCCTCCCCGGCTCGCAGCCTGCCACCGGCGGAGTGGGGGAGCCTCGAGTTCGGTCCGCTCGATCCCGACGCGGTCCCGGCCTACCGCGTCGTGCGCGAGGCGGCGGACGCGGGAGGGAACCGGGGCACGGTCCTGAATGCGGCCGACGAGGTGGCCGTCGAGGCATTCCTTGCCGGACGCCTGCCCTTCATCGGGATCGGCCCGCTGATCGAAGATGCGGTCGAGCGCTGGGGGCGCGCCGGCGAGCCAGAGCTGGCTGAGATCCACGCCATCGACCGGGAGGTGCGCCAGGCACTCCGCGGGGACCTCGGACTGGGCGCCGCATGATGGGAGTGATCGGCACCGTCGCTGCTTTCATCGGTGTGCTCGTCGTGCTCGTCCTGGTCCACGAGCTCGGTCACTTCATCGCCGCCAAGCGCGCCGGCATCACCGTCCAGGAATTCGGGATCGGCTTCCCGCCCCGGATCGGCTCGGTCGTCTGGCGCGGCACCCGCTATTCGGTGAACTGGATCCCGCTCGGCGGCTTCGTGAAGATGCTCGGCGAGGACGGCGACATCGAGGCGCAGCGGATGCGCGAGCGCGGGCTGTCCGAGAGTGCCATCGAGCGAGCGATGGCGGGGTCCTTCAATCGGAAGCCGATCGCGGTCAGGCTGGTCGTGCTGCTCGCCGGCGTGGCCATGAACTTCCTGTTCGCGATCGTGGCCTTCGCACTGACCCTGAGCGTGCCCAGCCCCGTGTCGGTCGGCCCGCTGACGGTGACCGCCGTCCAGGCGGGGAGCCCGGCTGCCGGTGTGCTGCGGGTCGGCGATCGCATCGTGAGCGCCGACGGCCGGACCTTCCCGCGCTCATCGGGGTTGGTGCAGTACGTGCGCCAGCGGGCCGGCAGTCCGGTGAGCATGGGGGTGGAGCGGGACGGCCGCACGACGATCGTGCGGGTCACCCCCCGAAAGCTGACCGACGAACAGGTCCAGGCCGGCCAGGGAGCGATCGGCTTCAAGTGGAGCGCGGCGGTGGCCGAGGAGCCTCCCGTCGCGCGCAACCCTGCTCAGGCGCTCTGGGAAGCCACGAAGGCGACCGGGAGCATCGCTCTGCAGATCCCCGGCGGTCTGGCGCGGACGGTCGCCGGCCTGGTTGGCCTGGCGCCGAACACCGGTGACGCGCGCGGCCCGATCGGCATCGCGCAGGCGACCGGTGAGGTGCTTCAACAGCCGCTGTTCGACCAGCTCTATTTCATCGGCCTGCTGTCGGTGAACCTCGCGGTCCTCAACGTGCTGCCGTTTCCGCCACTCGACGGTGGCCGGATGGCGGTCACCGTGCTCGAGGCCGTGCGACGCCGGCGGCTCTCGGCGCAGCGCGAGGCGCTGATCTACCTCACCGGGTTTGCGGTTCTGATCGCGCTCGTGATCCTCGTCTCGATCCAGGACATCGGGCGGTTGCCGGGCAGCTGACCGGCCTGGGGTCACGGTCGCAGGCGCCCTGATCGCCCGCCCACCGGGTTGGCGATCGGCCCGGGCGCTGGTATACTCCGGGCCAGTTTCGCCGGCCAGAAAGCGGACCAAATCGATACTGTCACCAACGTAGGACGTGGGTCGGTTCGCCATCCCACGTCTTGTTTTTCGCCCGGAGAGGTGGTGCAAGTGAACCGAGACTTCA
>JALYXZ010000096.1 GCA_030946825.1 Chloroflexota bacterium
GTAGATCACCGAGCCCTTCGAGTTGCGGAGATAACGCTCCACCGGGTACTCGTTCGAGTAGCCGTAGGCACCATGCACCTGGATGGCATCCATCGCGCTCTGCACCGCGTGGTCGGTGCAGAACCACTTGGCCAGGCTCGTCTCGCGCGTGTTGCGCTCACCGAGATTCTTCTTCCAGCCAGCCTTGTACACGAGCAGGCGACCCGCCTCGATGCCCTGGTACATCCTGGCCAGCATCTGCTTGACGAGCTGGTGCTCACCGATCTCCTGGCCGAATGCCCGGCGCTCGTGCGCATACTTCAGCGAGGCGTCGAGGCACGCCTGAGCAAGGCCGACGCTCCCCGCCGCGACCGTGTACCGGCCCTGGTCGATGGCGCTCATGGCAATGGCGAAGCCCTCTCCCTCCTCGCCGACCCGGTTCGCCACCGGCACCTCGCAGTCGGCGAAGTACAGGATCCCGGTGTTGCCCGCCCGGACGCCGAGCTTGCCGTGCAGCGAGTCGCTGCTGAACCCCGGGAAGCCGCGCTCGACGATGAAGGCCGTGATCCCCCGGTGGCCCTTGCTGCGGTCGACGGTGGCGAAAACCAGGAAGTGGTCCGCGGTATCGGCCAGGCTGATCCAGATCTTCGATCCGTTGAGGAGGTAGCGATCTCCGTCGCGGCGCGCCGTGGTCGCCAGGTTTGCGGCATCCGATCCGACGCCGGGCTCGGTGAGCCCGAAGGTGGCGAGCTTCTCCCCCCGCGCCTGCGGCACGAGGTACCTCTGCTTCTGCTCCTCGGTCCCCCACTGCAGCAGGGTCAGCGAGTTGAGCCCGGTGTGGACCGAGAGGATCACCCGGAACGCGGTGTCGGCCCGCTCCATCTCCTCGCACAGCAGGGCGAATGCGATGTAGTCCATCCCCGCGCCGCCGTAACGCTCCGGGATCGGGAGGCCCAGGAAGCCTGCGGCGCCCATCTTCTCGTACAGGCTGCGGTCGTACTCGGCCTTGGCATCGAGCTCGTGGATGCGCGGCAGGATCTCGCGCTCGGCAAACGCGCGAGCGGTGCGCTGCACCTCGCGCTGCTCATCGGTCAGGCTGAAATCGATCATGCACGCTCCGCTGGCCGAGGGACAATGGGTGGAACCCGGATTGTACCGATGCCGCCAGGTCGCGGCCGATTCCCGAGGCCACGATCAAGGCACGGAGCCGTGGTTCGTATTGACGAACATCCGAGGTGAGGCTACCCTAACTCGGCCTTGGATATCGGTTCGTTCACCACCGGATTGCTCACCGGCCTCCGCGAGGGAGTCGAGGGCGCGCTGATCGTCAGCATCATCCTCGCCTACCTCGCGCGGACCGGTAATCGCCGCCACTTTCCGAGGATCTGGCTCGGTGCCGCCGCTGCGCTGGCGCTGAGCGTGGCGGTGGGAGCGCTCCTGTTCGTGACGATCGGCGAGCTGCGCAGTCCCTACGCGCAGATCTTCGAGGGCACGGCCATGCTGCTGGCCGCTGGCGTGGTGACCTGGATGCTCTTCTGGATGCGCCGCACCGCTGCCAACGCGCGCGGCGAGCTGCAGGCCGGCATCGACCGGCGACTGAGCGAGGGACGCGTCTGGGGCCTCTCCGTGCTGGCGTTCACCGCGTTCATCCGCGAGGGCATCGAGACCGCGCTCTTCCTGTTGGGACAGGCCACCGCGGCCTCGCGTGCCGACGCCGGCGCGGCATCGGTCCTGGTCGGCGCACTGGTCGGGATGGTGATCGCCGGCGCGCTGGGAGTCGCCTTCTATCGAGGCGCGCGGATCATCAACCTGGGCACCTTCTTCCGATGGACCGGTATCGCGCTGGTCTTCATCGCCGCGGGCCTGCTGAGCCATGCCCTGCACGAATTCGCGGAGGTCCGCGCCGTGACGTTCGGCACTGGCACCGCATTCGACCTGAGCGGCGTCCTTCCCGATGCGGGCAGCAGCCCGGCCGCCATCGTGGGCCAGTTCCTGAGAGCGCTGTTCGGTTACGCCGCGGCCCCGGAGTGGATCACCCTGCTGGCCTGGCTGACCTAC
>JALYXZ010000099.1 GCA_030946825.1 Chloroflexota bacterium
CCGACCGCCACGCCGAGCCCACCCCCCAGCGCGCCGCCAACCCCGACACCGCCGGGGGCGGCGAGCCCGTCGCTCTCGGCGAGTGGGACGGCGACGCTGGCTCCGATCGGGTCGGCGGGTGCGGCTCCAGGATCGGGAACGTCCGCGACGCCGCGTCCATCCCCCGGCAGCCGGTCGCCGGCGCCCGCTGGTGCCGCCGGCGGCGGGGGAACGGGACCTCCCGGTGGAGCGGCCGCGAGCGCCGGACCGTCACTCTCCAAGCCGGGCGGCGCCGGCGCGCTCCTGAGCGTGGCGCTGCCCTCCGGATCGGGGGGGTCATTGGATCTCGGTACCTTCAGCTTGGGAGCGTCGCTCGGGCTATGGTCCGTGCCGGCCGCCGCGATCGGCGGACCGGGGCTGCTGGTGGTGCTGTGGGTCGCGCTGCAAACCGCCGGCGGCGTGGCGTGGCTGCCGGGGAGACGCTGGATGATCGGCGACGAGCAACGCCGGGGGCCGCGACCGGGCTGACGCGGTCTCCCGCAGAGCGTCGGCGGGACGCGGCCCAGGCGTTGCCGGACCTCGCTCCGCCGCGGCGAGGATCAGCCGAGCGGGGTGTCGACGTGCCACTCCTCGAGGCGCTTGCGCACATCGGCCAGGAAAAAGCCGACCTGAGCTCCGTCCAGCACCCGGTGGTCGAAGGCGCAGGTCATGTTCATGATCGGGCGGATGGCGATCATGTCGGCGCCATCGACCTCGATCACCGTGGGGCGCTTGACGATCGCCTCCATGGACAGGATCGCGACCTCCGGAGCGTTGATGATCGGCATCGACGCGACAGAGCCGAACCAGCCGGTGTTGTTGACGGTGAAGGTGCCGCCCTGGATCTCGTCGAGCTTCAGGCGGTTGCTGCGGGCCCGCGCCGCGAGATCCTGCACGCGGCGGTTCACGCCGTTGATCGAGAGCTGGTCCGCATCGTGGATCACCGGCACGATCAGTCCGTTGTCCACGGCGACCGCGATACCGATGTTCATGCGCTGCTTGAGGATGACCCGATCCTCGGCGAACTGGCTGTTGAGCGTCGGGTGCTGGCGAAGCGTCTCGGTCACCGCCTTGACCACCACCGCCACATAGCTGATGCCGATCCCCTCGCGCGTCTTGTAGGCGGCCTGGTTAGCTTCCCGCCAGCGGACGACGCCGCTCATGTCGACCTCGACCACGGTGTACGCGTGCGGCACCGTCTGCTTGACCTTGGTCATCTTGGCGGCGATGGCCTTGCGCATCTGGCTCATCGGCAGCTCGGTATCGCCGCCGCTCGGCGCCGCGACCGCGGCCGGCGGCTGGTAGGCCGGAGTCGTGGTGCCGCCAGCCGCTGCAATCGGTGCGGCGGGGGCCGGCTCTGAACCGGGGCTGGCCGATGCGGCAGCCGGCTCTGCGGTCGCAGCGGGAGGCGCCGGCGTGGCCGTCGCCGGGGCGTCCGCCTCCGAAGGGACGCGGTTCACGAAGGCGAGGACGTCATCGCGCGTCACTCGGCCGCCCGCGCCGCTTCCGCGCAGCTGCGAGACGTCGATTCCGTGTTCGCGCACCAGGCGGCGTACGGCCGGCGTCATGCGGGCCGTGGCGTCGGTCGGCGGGGCACCATCCGGCGCGGCGGGACCGGCCCCGGCTGCCGCCGAGCCGGCATCTCCTTCGCCATCGGTTTCGCCATCGGTCGGAATGGCGGCCTCCTGTGCGGCAGTCCGGGAAAGGTCGGGATCGGCTCCGGCGGACTGCTGCGTGGGGGTGTCGGCCTGCGGTTCCGGCACCCCCTCAGGCTGCGCGTCCGTCGCCGCTGCCGGCTCTGGCTCCGGCGGCGCCGGTGCGGCCACCGCCCCATCGGTCGGCTGCGGTGCGGCGCCGTTGCCCGCGGCGTCGATCTCGGCCAGGGGCGTGCCGACCTTCACCGTCTCGCCATCGGGGACCATGATCCGGGTGACCGTGCCCGCCACCTCGGCCGGGACTTCGGCATTGACCTTGTCGGTGACAACCTCGAAGAGGGGGTCGTACTGCTCGACCCGGTCGCCCTCCTTGACCAGCCAGCGTTCGATGGTTCCCTCGGTCACGGACTCGCCGAGCTGCGGCATCTTGATCGTGGTCGCCATGGTCGTTTGATCTGCCCTCGTGTCGTTCTCGCTTCCGGAGTGACCATGTTGTCAGATCCGGGTGCTGCGCGTCACGCAGCGGACGGGAGCGACCTGCGAATCGTGCGCTCAGTGGAAGGCACGGACTCCGAAGAGACAGCTCAGGGCCTCGCCGCGGCTGCGGACACCCAGCTTCGCGTAGGCATGCTCGAGGTTCTTGCGCACCGTCGCGGGCGAGATGACGAGCAGGAGTCCGATCTCTGGGTTCGAGTGGCCCCACATCGCGACCGTCAGCACCTGCGCCTCGCGTCGCGCGAGCTCGAACGCTGCGCGGTGATCGCTTGAGCCAGATCTTCAGCTGGTCCCGTATCCCCATTCGGTACGAGGTACTCCTGGTGGTACTCGAGACGCGTGCGTGCCAGGCGGAGTCTGCTGGTCGCGGCTGGTGGCAGAGGCGAGGCCGACGCGATCTGAGGCCCTCAGTTCGAAGTACTCCGCCAGATCGGCTTCCATGAGGTCCGCCAGGGCGTCCAGCACCGGACGCGCGAACGAATCGGGAGTCTCGGCCGCCACGGTAAGGAACCGAGTGATGCGGCGCAAGTCGTGCTCAGTGATCACGATGCCGAAACTTAAGACCGCCGGGCCCTTGTGGGCAATACGCCATTGCGCGTATATGATCGAGTCATGTGGAGCCCAAGCCTCTGGGGTCACATGACTGCGGCTCGGCCCGCAGCGCTGCTCGTCATGGGCGTGGCATCCGCATGCGCTCCATCGGCCGTGACTCCGTCCAGCGAAACGGCTGTTGCGAAGGGCAGTGCGGCATGGCGCAGCCCTTCACCCGCGTCGACCGTGGCGGCGATCCCCGACGAGCTGCTGGGCAGATGGCAAGCGGTGATCTCGACCGGCGAGCATGTCACGCTCACCCTGGGACGCGGCAGCTACCAGGTACGCCGTGGTGCCGCGACCGGGGCTGGCTCGATCGCCGCCGATCGCAACATCATCACGTTCCGCAGCCCGCTCTGTGACCTCGGGCCTGGCAACTACGAATGGACGGTCGAAGGGACCACGCTGGCGTTCGTCCCGCGGGAACCTCGTGATCCATGCGGCGGGCGCATCATCTTTCTGAAGGACACGACCTACACGCGAGTCGAGTGAGCGAGGGCCACGACCTCAGTAGGCGGCCAAGGCGCGCGCCGCGTCCACGATCTTGGACGGGTTGATCATGAACCAATCCTCCAGGGCGTGGTGGTAGGGGACCGCCGGAACCTCCGGTCCGGCGAGGCGCGTGACCGGACCGTCGAGGTGCTCGAAGCCGTCCTGCGCGATGACCGCAGCGACCTCAGCGCCATATCCCCCGAACTGGTTCGCCTCGTGGACCACCAGCGCCTTGCCGGTGCGTCCCACCGAGCCGAGAACGGTTGCGAC
>JALYXZ010000129.1 GCA_030946825.1 Chloroflexota bacterium
CCGGCCGAGGTGGAGACGATGCTGGCGGCGGGGAGCCGGATCGCCGGCGCCGGCGCACCCGGCGCCGCAGCCTGGGTGGCCGCCTCCTGATGGACGCCCGCGACTTCTTCGGATACAAGTCCTCGGACGAGGAGCCGGGCCGTCGCCCGGGCGAGGCGGGTGACGTGACGGAAGATCTCCCTCCGCCGCAGCTCGAGGAGGCGATCACCCTCGACGACCCTGCGGTCATCTCGCGCATCGATCCCGGCGGCATGCTCGATCGGATACTGGAGATCCCCCGTCAGCTGGCCATCGCCCATCGGGTGGCGGCCGCCGTCGAGCTGACCCCCCGCCATCGAGACGTCGACCAGGTGCTGGTGCTGGCGATGGGCGGCAGCGCGATCGGCGCGGAGCTGGTGGCCGGTGCCGCCGGCGACCGGCTGACCGTCCCGCTCGTGGTGCACCGCGGGTACGAGCTGCCGTCCTGGGCGAACCGGCGCACGCTGGTCATCGCCGCGTCGCACTCGGGTCAGACGGTCGAGACGTTGACCGCGGTCGGGGCAGCGCGCGCGCGTGACCTGCCGCTGGCGGTGATCAGCACCGGTGGCGAGCTCGGCCGCACGGCGCTGGAGCGAGGCGAGCCGTACCTGCGCTACCAGGCCGAGATTCAACCGCGTGCGGCGATCGGCTTCGGTTTCGGGCTGGTGCACGAGCTGCTGGTGAGCGCCGGCCTGATCGAGCGCCCAGATCCGTTCGGCCCGGCAATCGAGGGGCTCGATCACCTCTTCGAGCGCATGGGCCCCGCGGTGGCGACCGATGCGAATCCGGCCAAGCAGCTGGCCTGGGCGATCTTCGGCCGGATCCCGATCGTCTACGGTGCCGGACCGATGACCGCCGTGGCGCGCCGCTGGAAGACGCAGTTCAACGAGAATGCCAAGGCCTGGGCAGCCTATGAGCCGATGCCGGAGGCGAACCACAACGCCATCGAGGGTGCGCTGAACCCGCGCGAGCTGAGTGACGCGCTGTATGTCATCGAGCTCCACGATGCGCAGGAACCCAAGGAGATCGCCGACCGCTACCGGGTCGTCGAGGAGCTGCTCGGCGAGCGGGCCACCAACCGCAGCCACGTTCGCTCGGAAGGGGACTCGACGCTGGCGCGCGTGCTGTGGACGGTCGCCTTCGGCGACCTGGTGAGCGTCTACTTGGCGATCCTCTACCAGACCGACCCGACGCCGGTTACACTGCTCGCAATGTTGAAGGAGCGGCTCGCCAGGGCCACTGACTGACGGGCGCCGCAGCGGCGCCGAGTGTGGCGCCGGGAGGGTTAGCGACGTGCACTCGGGCATGATCGGGAAGGTCGAGAAGGCGATGCGCTACGCGCACGAGCCGGATCGGGTGAAGCTCAGCAGCCTCACGGCCACCTTCGCCGGTGACAACTCAAGCCACACGGTCAGCCTCGACGGCGACGCGTGGCGCTGCGACTGCCACCTCTTTGCGCAGGCCGGCGGGTGTGTCCACACCCTCGCCACCCAGAAGATGCTCGATCCGATGCTGACCGATGATGCCCGCCAGACGCCGCTCTACGGATCGGTCCAGGACGAGCTGGGCGCCCCGGTCTAGGTTTTTCGCGGCCGGCCGGCCGCATCTCGCGCTCGAGGCCCGCCGCGGGGATTCCGCCGGCGGGCTTCTGCTACCATCGGGCGACTTACCAACCGAAGACCGCGTCGGGTGCCGTCGCCGAAAGGTCGACGGGTCAATGGAGAAGCCGGTGAGATGCCGGCACAGTCCCGCTACTGTATCCGCGCCGCCCCGCCAGGGGCGAGCGGGGGAGTCAGGTCGCCAGCCCGCACGCGATGTCCAACCCTCGCGTGAAAGGGCACGGCATCACGATGGCTCATCGACTTCCCCCGCTGCTCCGGTCGTCTCTCCCCTGTCTGGCCGTGGTCGGCCTCCTCGCAGCCTGCGCCCCGGGCGGGCCTGGGACCGCGCCGTCATCCGGATCCGCTCCGGCAGTCACCGCCGCGACCGCGTCCCCGACTCCCGCTTTTCCGGCCGTCCTGACCGATGACGCCGGCGATCGGCTCACCCTCGCCGTCGCCCCGCGCCGGATCGTCAGCCTGGCGCCCTCCAACACGGAGCTGGCCTGCGCGGTCGGTGCGTGCGACCGGGTGGTTGGGGTCACCGACTTTGACGATTTCCCTCGGCAGGTCAAGACGATCCCCAAGGTGGTGGTCCAGGCCGTGGTGGACGTCGAGAAGGTGGCCGCCGCCCGCCCCGACCTGGTACTGGCCGCCGGCAACGGCCAGACCCCGGTCGCCGTCATCGGCCAGATCCGCCGGTTGGGGATGAGGGTCCTGACCCTCTATCCGCGTGACCTCGGCGGTGTCTACACCGACCTGCGCCTTGTCGGGCGCGCGGTGGGCCGCATGGATCTCGCTGAGGCCAGGGTGCGCGAGATGGCCGCTCGGGTGAAGCAGGTAACCGATGCGGTGGCCGGCGCCCCGCGACCGCGCACCTTCTACGAGGTGAGCGTCTACCAGGGAACGATCTACACCGCTGGCCGCGACTCGTTCATCGCCTCGCTGATCAGCCTCGCCGGCGGTCAGCCGGTGACCGGCGATCCAAGATCGACGGCGATCCAGCTCGAGGATCTGGTGAAAGCCGACCCGGAGCTGATCATCCTCGGCGACGCCAGCTACGACCGGTCGCTGACCGTGGCGAGCGTCGGCCGGCGACCCGGCTGGGAATCGTTGAGCGCGGTCCGAACGGGCCGGGTGGTCCCGTTCGACGCCGACAACGTCGTCACTCGCCCAGGCCCGCGGGACGTTGACGGCCTGTTCGCGTTGGCGCGCGTCATCCACCCCGACCGGGTCCACTAACCGCTCTGATGCGCGCCGCTGCTGCCGCCGCCGCGCGACCGATGGTCGGCGGGCCGTCGCTGGCCCGGACCACGTTGGTGCTCGGGTCGGCGATCCTGCTGGTGGGCATCGTCGGGGTCGTGGCCGTGGGGCTCGGCAGCGTGGGGATCTCTCTTGACGATACGGTCCGCATCCTCGCGCACCGTGCGCTGGGCCTGCCGCTGGCCACCACCTGGAGTCCCACCTCGGAGACGATCATCCTCGAGCTGCGGCTCCCGCGGGTCCTGACCGCGATGCTCGTCGGAGGCGCACTGGCGTCCGCGGGCACCGTCTTCCAGGCGATCTTCCGCAACCCGATGGCCGATCCCTACGTGATCGGGACCGCGGCCGGCGCCTCGCTCGGTGCGGTGCTCGGGATCCTGGCTCCGCTCCTGGTGCCGGCGCTGGCGATCGGTGCCGGCAGCGAGTGGCTGGGACTCGGCGTGGTGCAGGTGCTCGCCTTCGCGGGCGGCCTGACCACGGTGCTGGTCGTCTTCGCAGTCGCCCGCAGCGCCGGACGGGTGCCGGTGGTGACGCTGCTGCTGACCGGATACGCCGTCTCGTCGATCCTGGCCGCCGCGGTGGCGCTGCTGATGTTCGTCGCCGGCCGCGCGCTCGCCTCGATCGTCGCGTGGCTGATGGGTTCGCTGGCCGGAGGCTCGTGGTCGCAGCTCGCGATCGCCGCTCCGCTGGCGCTCGGCAGCATGGCGCTGCTGACGCTGCGCTGGCGGCAGCTGAACCTCCTCCTGCTCGGCGATCGCCAGGCCGAGCATCTCGGCCTGGACGTCGAACGCGAGAAGCTGATGCTGACCGTGCTCGCCAGCCTGGCAACCTCCGCGGCGGTAGCGATCTCCGGAACCATCGGATTCATCGGTCTGGTCGTTCCGCACCTGCTGCGCCTGGTGATCGGACCCGACCACCGGCTGCTGCTCCCGGCGGCGGCACTGGTGGGTGCCGCGCTGCTGGCGCTCGCTGACCTCGCCGCGCGCCTGGCGGGCGGAGTGCCGGTCGGAGTGCTGACCGCGCTGATCGGGGCTCCATTCTTCGTGTGGCTGCTCCGCCGCTCGGGGAGCTTCCCGGGGCCCGGCGGATGATGGCGGCCCAGGGGACGATGCTGGAGCTGAAAGCGCTCCACTACGCCTACCCACTCCGCGGCGGGCGCCGGGCGGTGCTGCGCGGCGTCAGCCTGCGGATCGAGCGTGGCGAGCTGCTGGCGCTGATCGGTGCCAACGGCAGTGGCAAGACCACGCTCCTGCGGCTGATGGCCGGCACGCTGCGACCGGACGCCGGCGACGTGTGGCTCGAGGGACGATCCCTCGCGGCGTGGGATCGGCGCGGAATCGCTCGCCGCATCGCGGTGCTGCCGCAGGCGGTCGATCTGCCCTCCGGGTTCCGGGTGGCCGAGGTGGTCGAGATGGGTCGCGCACCGCATGCGCGCCGCCTTTTCGGGTCCACGGCACAGGACGTCGCCGCGGTGCACGCGGCGCTGCGCGACGCGGACGCGCTCGAGCTTGCCGAGCGCGGCGTTGACGAGCTGTCGGGCGGTGAGCGCCAGCGCGTGCTGGTGGCCATGGCACTCGCCCAGGAGCCGGCGCTGCTGCTCCTCGACGAGCCGACGCTTCATCTCGACCTGGCGCACCAGGTCTCTCTGTTCCGGACCATCGGTCGTCTGCGCCGGCAGCGCTCGCTGACCGTGGTCGCGGTCCTCCACGACCTGCAGCTGGCCTCGGCCCTGTTTCCACGGGTGGCGGTGCTCGACCAGGGTCGGATCGTGGCCGATGGAGCCCCCGCGCAGGTGCTTGGCACCGAAATGGTGCGGCGCACGTTTGGGGTCGCGATGGAGGAGGCGACCGGCATCGACGGGCGGCGGCACCTGGTGCTATCGGGCCACTGACCCATCTCGGGTCGCGTCGCGACGCATCGCTCAGCCCGGTGCGTTGCCCTCCGGCTCGGGCTGGTCGACGTCGATCCGCACCTCCTCGCTGCCGTCCTCGCGAAGCGAGCGATGGACGTGGATCCGCGGGTGCGTGTCGTCCGCGATCTGGCCCTTCTCGACGGTCACCATCGTGTTCTCGCCCACGTTCTCGAGCCGCTCGCGCTCGGGGAGGGCCACGTTCGGCAGGGCGTTGAGGAACAGGTAATTGAAGAGCACGTTGAGTACGGCGATGACGGGGATCCCGAACAGCGCGCCCCACACTCCGGCGACCTGCGCGCCAACCAGCAGCCCGACCAGGACCAGGATCGGCGGAATGCCGAGCGCACCCTGCATCAGGCGCGGCTGCAGCCAGTTGACGATCACGGTCTGGACACCGATGAGCACGATCGCGATCACGACCACCCACTCCGGGTGATAGATCCAGGCCGCGACGATGGGCGGGATCAGCGCGATCGGCGGCCCGAAAAAGGGGATCAGCATGGCAAGCGCGGACAGCGTGCCGACCAGGAACAAGTACGGGACGCCGAACGTGATGCCGACCACGGTCACGATCGCGGCCTGCAGGACGGCGAGCACGATCTGCGCCCGAAGGAACCCGCCGAAGGCGCGCGCGATGCTCTGCTCCAGGATCTGCAGCTCATCGGAGTAGCGGCTGGGGACCACCCGATTCAGCTTGCCGAGGATGCGATCCGAGTCGAGGAGCATGTAGAGCGAGAGGATCAGGATCAGGACCAGCGAGCCGAGTGCGGCGAGCGTGGCGCCGGCGATCACCTGCGCAGAGGCGAAGATCGCGCCGGCCAGGCCCCCGAATTGTGATTGCGCCGACTTGAAGAGGCCCACCAGGTCGATCTGGAAGTGGCTGAGCCCAAGGCTCTGCTGCCAGCTGGCGAGGGTGCGCTCGACGCTCGCAGCCGTCTGGGGGAAGGTGCGGGTCAGGTCGGCCACCTGCTGGGTGATCGAGGCGCCGATGTAGAACAGCACGAAGCCGAGGGCCACCAGGGCCAGCACGTAGCTGATCGCCACTGCCAGGCCGCGCGGCAGGGAGAACTCGCGCTGCAGGAAGCCGATCACCGGCGACATCACGAATGCGAGCAGCCAGGCGAGGAACAGGAGCAGGAAGATCTGGCTGAAGCCGCCCAGGAACTCGAACGCGAAGCGCAGCAGCAGGACGCCGAAATAGGCGCTTCCCAGGACCAGGAAGATGACGAGCCAGCGACGCTCGCGGCGATGGAGCCCGATGTCGACCGGCAGGCTCATCTGGCGGCTCGCTGCGGGCCGGTGCCGACGGCCGCCCGGACCTCGGCCATCGTCGCCTCCACGATCGGCCGCACCTTCTGGGCGCCGGCGCGCAGCACCTCCTCGATGTAATCCGGCTCCGCGGCGAGCTGCTCGCGCCGCTCGCGCATCGGCCGGAAGCGCTCGATGATCCGTTCGGCGAGCAGCTTCTTGGTGTCGACGCAGCCGGTCCGCGCGCTGCGCTCGCCGTCCCAGATGGACTCGAAGTCGTCACCGAAGAACCGGTGCAGCTGGCAGACGTTGCAGACCTCGGGGCGCCCCGGGTCGGTGCGTCGAATGCGCAGCGGGTCGGTGACCATGCTCATCACCAGGCGCCGGATCTCATCGGGGGCGGCGAAGATCGGGATCGTGTTGCCCGCGCTCTTGCTCATCTTTCGGGCGCCATCGGTGCCGATCACGACCGGCGCCTCGGTGAACACCGGCTGCGGCTCGGGGAAGATCGGTCCGTACCGGTGGTTGAAGGCGCGGACGATCTCCCGCGACAGCTCCAGGTGCGGGGCCTGGTCCTTGCCGACCGGCACCTTGGTCGCCTTGTAGATGACGATATCGGCGGCTTGGAGGACCGGGTAGCTGAGCAGGGCGTTGCTGTTGTCGACCCCCTGCTCGCGCTTCTCCTTGTAGGTGGGCGTGCGCTCCAGCCAGCTCACCGGCACGACCGTGTCGAACAGCCAGCACAGCTCGGCGTGCTCGGGGACGTCGGACTGTCGGATCAGCGTGCATCGGGCGGGGTCCAGGCCGACCGCCAACAGATCGAGGACCATCTCGTACGTCAGGGAGCGGAGGGTGGCGCCGTCGTGAACGGTGGTCAGCGCGTGCAGGTCGACGATCCCGTAGATCGCGTCATACCGGTCCTGGAGGGCCACGTAGTTGATCTGGGCGCCAAGGTAGTTGCCCAGGTGCGACGCGCCGGACGGCTGGATCCCCGAGAAGACGCGTTCACGCGTGGCGGAGCGGGCTGCTGGCGATTCCTCGAGCGTCTGGCCCATGGGAGGCCGAGTGTACCGCAGCGGGGGCGCCTCCCCGGGAGCGGAGCGCTTCGCGATGGCCCGGGTAGAATCGGTTGCCCGTGACGACCTCCCGCCGCGCCGAGCCTTCCCCTGGACGCTGGTCGCGTGCCGCGGACCCAGAGCGTCGCGTCGGCCACGCGGTTGAGTTCCACCCGACCATCGGGTCGACCAACGACCGCGCGCATGTGGTCCTGCGCGAGCCGGGCGGCGAGGGGCGGGCGATCGTCGCCGATCTGCAGACGCAGGGTCGCGGCCGCCGTGGACGCAGCTGGTTGTCGCCCGCCGCGTGCAACCTGATGGTCAGCGTCGGCATTCGCTGCCGGCTGTCGAGCCGTGATGCGTGGTGGATCGGTGCCGCGGCGGCCCTGGCCGTCAGCAGCGCGGCAGCATCAACCACGACGGCGCCGTTCCTGATCCGCTGGCCGAACGACGTTGTCACCGGCGAGGGCCACAAGGTCGCGGGCCTGCTGATCGAGACCGCCCTGGATGGTGCGCGGCTGCGCGAGGCGGTGATCGGCATCGGCCTGAACGTGAACTGGTCTCGCGCGGCGATGCCGCCCGAGATCGCGGAGCGCGCCTCATCGCTGTGCGACGTGCGGGGTGCCACACTGGACCGCGTCGAGGTGCTGGGCGCGCTGCTCAGGGCGCTGGACGACGAGATCGGCCGGTGCGAGAGGGGCGAATCGCCGCTCCCGCGCTACCGCGAGCGCCAATGGCTGGATGGAAGGCTGGTGCGGATCGAGGCGGGTGATCGGATCCTGGAGGGGACGGCATCGGGGATCGGCCCCGAAGGCGGGCTCGTTCTGCGGATGCATGACGGCCTGCGAGAGGTCGGCATCGGCGAGGTGGTGCGCGTTGCCGAGCGGTCTTGGATACCATGACCGCTCGGATCGGGTAGGAGAGCTCAGGTGCCGATCAAGTTTCCGTTCAGCCGACGGCGCGCAGCGCCGACCGACGCCTGGACCAAGTGCCCGAGCTGCGACCACCAGGTCTTCAGTCGCCAGCTCGACCGCAACCTTCGCATCTGCCCCAGCTGCGGCCACCATTTCCGGATGTCGATCGGGGAGCGGATCGACCTGCTGCTCGACGACGGCAGCTTCGAGGAGCGTGACGCAGGCCTGGAGTCCGTCGACCCGCTGGGATTCACCGATCAGAAGCCGTACGTCCACCGGCTCGAGGCCTCACAGGTGAAGACCGGGCTGCGCGAGGCGGCGGTGTGGGGACTGGGCAGGATCGACGGCCGTCGGGTGGCGATCGGGATCTTCGACTTCCGCTTCATGGGCGGGTCGATGGGCAGCGTGGTCGGAGAGAAGATCGCGCGCTGCTTCGAGGCGGCGCTCGAGGAGCGCATTCCGGCGCTTGTGATCAGCGCCTCCGGTGGTGCGCGCATGCAGGAAGGGACCCTCTCGCTCCTCCAGCTGGCCAAGACGACCGCACCCCTTCCGCACCTCGACGAGGCCGGGATCCCGTTCATCAGCATCCTCACCGATCCGACGACCGGCGGCGTCCTCGCCTCGTTCGCCAGCCTCGGCGACGTGGTGCTCGCCGAGCCGAGAGCGCTGATCGGCTTTGCCGGTGCGCGGGTCGCGAGCGGGACCGTGGGGGAGGAGCTGCCGGAGGGCTTCCAGACCTCGGAGTTCCTGCTCGAGCACGGCTTCGTCGATCTCGTGGTGCCCCGAACCGAGCTGCGCGCGACCGTCTCCCGCCTCCTTCGGCTGCTGCCCGCCGCCCCGGTCGCCAGCGATGGCGGCGAGGAGCGGGCCTGGGGGCCGATCGGGGTCCTCTCCGGCTTCGCGGAGCGGCTCGGAGGCGCCGTTTCCGAGACGATCGGCATCGACGCGTCGACCGGTGCGACCGATGGCAACGGCACGGCGCCG
>JALYXZ010000140.1 GCA_030946825.1 Chloroflexota bacterium
TTTCGAGCGTCGCCTCAGGATCGACCGACCGCGGTTGCCGTCGTTTGTCGAGCATCTCGAGCTCCGCCGCCTGCCGGTCGCCGATGCCCACGTCGACCTCGTCTTCGAGCGCGTCGATGGCCGAACCAGGGTGACCCCCGGACGAGTTGACGGATCGCTGTACGTAGAGGTCAACGTCGCGTGACCGAATGTGGTCGACCAAGGGGACCTGAGCATCGCCGCGACGGACCCTCGATGTTCCTACCGCCGCGAGGCGATGAGCGAGCTCGCGGCCGGCTGAGACGCCCGAAGCACCGCCGTCTGGCGTAGGCTTGGTCCGCTACCCAACAGCGAGGCCTGGACTACCGATGAGCAAACTGCTGATCGCGATCGTGCACAACCTCGACGCGGAGCAGGCGATCGGGGCACTCGAGGCGGAGGATCACCCGGTGACGATGATCCCATCGATCGGAGGTTTCCTGGGTACGAACAACGCGACGCTGCTCATCGGTGCGGAAGACGACGCCGTTCCCGCCATCCTCGGAATCCTGGAACGACACTGCTCCAGCCGTGAGGTCGAGCTGCCGCTCGTGCTGGTTGGCCGCCTCAAGGACGCGCTGCCCCGAATCGTGCGTCACGGAGGAGCCACGGTCCTCATCGCCGATCTGGAGTCGATCGTCCGCATCTAGGGCGGCCGGGCGCCGCGGCATTGCGACGCGCACGGCAATCCTGGGATTCGGGCGCCGGCACATCCAGGAAACCGCATCCCGGCTCACGATGACACAGAAGACGCTGGAGGAGCTGGCCACCATCGCCGACACGCTGGACGAATTTCGATGGCCGCCATGACGAGGCTGCGCGTTCGGACGGCCCTAATCGAACACGCCTATGACTGGCTGCGCGGACGGTCGACCGGCCTCGTGGTGCTCGCCCTCTGCGTCGGCGTGGGCGCGGGCGTGGGAGCGATCGGCTTCCGTGCGCTGATCGGAGCCTTCACCCTGGTCTTCACCGGGCAGTCCGACTACGGTTCGCTCGGTCGCCCGGTGCATCCCGCGCTGCCGGGGCTGGGAATCTGGTTCATCGTGGCGGTGCCAGTCCTCGGCGGCCTGCTGTACGGCCCGCTGATCGACCTCTTCGCTCGCGAAGCACGCGGGCACGGCGTTCCCGAGGTCATGCTCGCCGTCGCTGAGCAGGGTGGCCGCATCCGGCCACGCGTTGCGGTCATCAAATCACTCGCCTCGGCAATCTGCCTAGGATCGGGTGGCTCCGTCGGGCGCGAGGGGCCCATCGTGCAGATCGGCTCGGCGCTCGGATCGGGGATCGGGCAGTTCCTGCGCGTCGGTGAGTCGAATCTGCGGCTGCTGGTCGCCTGCGGGGCAGCTGGCGGCATCTCGGCGACCTTCAACGCGCCAATCGCTGGCGTCTTCTTCGCGCTCGAGCTGATCCTGCGGGACTTCGAAGTCCGTTCGTTCGGCGTGGTGGTGCTGGCCTCGGTGGCCGCCAACGTGGTGAGCCGAGCGGCCTTCGGCTCGGCCTCGTTTCTGCCGCTGCCGCCGTTCCAGATCGTGAGCATCTGGGAGTACCCGCTGTACGCGCTACTGGGTCTGGCTGCCGCCGCGGTGGGCGTGGCGTTCATCCGGACGCTGTATGGCACTGAGGACCTGCTCGACCGACTGTGGGGCTCGCGCCCGGAGTGGCTGCGCCCAGCGGTGGGCGGCATCGTGCTTGGTCTCCTGCTGCTCGCCCTGCCGCAGCTGTACGGGGTCGGCTACGCGCCGCTGGAGCAGGCGATTGGTGGCAAGACCGGCCTGACCGTGCTGCTCTTGCTGCTGGCGGGCAAGATGCTGGCCACCAGCCTGACCATCGGGATCGGCGGCTCGGGCGGCGTCTTCGCGCCGTCGCTGTTCCTCGGCGGCATGCTTGGCACGGCATTCGGCGTTGTGGTCAACGCGCTCGCGCCCGGCCTCGTCGCCCCGGCCGGGGCCTACGGTCTGGTGGGCATGGGCGCGGTATTCGCCGGCGCGGCGCGGGCTCCCATCACCGCGGTGTTGATCCTCTTCGAGCTCACCGGTGACTACCAGATCATCCTGCCCTTGATGCTGGCCATCGTCATCTCCGCCGGCGTCTCGGGCTTCCTGTCCTCGGACACCATCTACACCCTCAAGCTGCGGCGACGGGGGATCGACATCTTCGCGGGCCGGGCCGCCAACCTGATGGGGCTGCTGACCGTGCGTGACGCCATGCGCCCTGTGCCGACGGCGCTGCCTGTGGATGCGACGTTGGGTGAGGTCCTCGACCGATTCGCGGCCGAGGGAATCGATACGCTCCCGGTGGTCGATCGCGACGGCGTCTATCGCGGCATCGTCACCTCATCCCAGCTCGAGGAAAGCATGCGCACCAACGTGTTCGACACGACGGCCGCCGACTTGGTGCAGAGCGTTCCGCCGGTCCGGGCCGACGAGACGCTTGAGCAGGCGCTCGAGCGTCTGCTAACCCAGGGCGCCGCGGGCCTCCCAGTCCTCGATGCCGACGATGGTCAGGTCGTTGGTTGGCTAACCCATCACGACCTGCTCGCAGCGTACAGCGCGCGGCTAGGCGGCAGGGTGGTACCCGTCTCAGCAGGCAAGCCGCCCCGCGGGAACGCGGCGCAGAGAGAGGTCCGCGCGGCGTTGTCCTGGCTGAGCGGCTATCGGATCGTTGAGGTCGAATTCACCTCGCAGGCATCGCCAGTAGGTCGCCGCATCGCGGACATGGCGTGGCCGGCCTTCTCGCTGCCGCTGGCCGTTCGACGCGGTGGGCAGGTGTTCTCACCCATGGCTGACACCATCCTGAGCCAGGGGGATCGGCTGACGGTCCTGGTGGCCCGTGATGCTGCCGATGACCTTGATGATCGGCTGGTCGGCTTGGCGACCAAGGCCGATGAGGAGCCGACGCCCAAAGACACATGAGGCCTGCCGGAGTTCGCAGGGCTGGAGGCGATGGTTCTCGATGCGACAGCGGCTGACCTGGTGCAGGATGTGCATCGTGGACCTCGGACTCAGTCGGATGCGCCGCCGGTTGGTTGGTTGGCGCATGAATCAACGCCGCGCAATCCGGCTGCCGATCGTCGATTCGCGCACGGTATGCCAGCCTTTCACCGCGCCCGCTAACGGGCGCCGGCAGATACCAACGCCCGGTGGACACCATGCGCTGACCGGGCTCCGGTCGCTCGGAAGGCTAGCCGTCGACCGTGCATGATCCCACTGTCCGCGACACCGTGGCGGTCGTCGTGGGCCTCTTCGCTGCTCTTACGCTGATCTCATTCGCGGTCCGCTGGGTGCGGTTGCCATTGAGCGTCGCGCTGGTCTCATTCGGCTTGCTCGTCGCGGCGGTAGCACCCGTACGTCTCACGATCTCCCCTGATGTAGTCCTCATTGCCCTGTTGCCAGGTCTCGTCTTCGAGGCCGCATTCCGGCTCCACCTCGAGAATCTGCGGCGGGTCGTCGGCCGCATCGTGATGCTTGCGATTCCCGGCGTCCTACTCATCGCAGCGGTAGTCGCCGTCGTGCTCCATTTCGCGGCCGGCATGCCCCTGGCGACGGCCTTCGTCGTGGGTGCCATCGTGTCGGCCACTGATCCCGTCGCGGTCGTCGCATCGATGCGCGAGGCTGCGGTCCCGCGACAGCTCGCAACGCTCGTCGAGGCCGAGAGCCTCTTCAACGACGGAACGGGGGTCCTCTTGTTCACCGTTGCCGTCGGCAGCCTGAGCGCGGGCGTCGATCCCGCGGCAGAGCTACCGCTGTTCGTCGTCGCGATCATCGCGAGCTTGATCCTGGGCGCCGCGGCCGGCTTTCTGGCGTCGCGGCTTACGGCCCTCGTCGACGATTACTTGCTCGAGCTGACCCTGACCGGCCTCTTGGCGTATGGGACATACCTCGTTGCTGACAGCCTCGGGCAATCGGGGATCATCGCGACGGTGACCGCTGGCATCGTCCTCGGCAGCTACGGGCGGCGGGTCGGCATGAGCGCGCGAACGCAGCAGGCGGTCGACGTCGTCTGGGAGTTCGTTGCCTTCGTGCTCACCGCCCTCGTGTTCCTGCTGATCGGCCTAACGAGCTCATTTGCCGATCTTGGCGCGGCTGCGGGTCCGATCGCCTGGGGCATCATCGCGATCGTCGCGGGTCGCATCGTAGTCGTGTACGGCTTCCTTGGCGGCTTGCGCCTGCTGGCCCGGCGACTGCCTGCGCCAGGCTCCCGAACGTCTGAGTGGGCTCACATCGGCCGCATGCCGCTCGGCTGGCTGCACGTCGTGTTCTGGTCGGGGCTGCGAGGCGCGGTCGCCTTCGCCCTCGCATTGGCTTTGCCGGTCGACGTTCCGGATCGCGCGCTGGTGCAGGGCACCATCTTCGGGATCGTGCTGTTTACATTGCTTGTTCAGGGGGCATCGGCCCGACGAGTGATCAAATGGGCAGGTATCGAGTCAGTACGATCCAGCCAGATGTGACCCCGGTCCTCGTCGACAGCAACGTGCTGCTCGATGTGGTCACCGATGACCCGACCTGGGGCGCATGGGCGAGCGGGTCACTGCTCGAACGACGGAAGAAAACGCCCACCAGCTACGCCCCCCGCCGCTGCGAGCCCCTCACCGCCCACCAATGGCGACCGAGCCATCGGCTGTTACGATGGATGACCAACCCTCCCGAGCATGGAGCCGAGCACACCGATGAACCCTGTCTGGATCATCCTGATCGTCCTTGCGGTCATCGCGCTCGTCGTGGTCTTTGCCTACAACGGGCTGGTTCGACTTCGCAACCAGGTTGACGAGGCGTGGAACCAGATCAATGTGCAGCTCAAGCGTCGGCACGACCTGATCCCGAACCTCGTCAACGCCGTGAAGGGCTACATGGACTTCGAGCAGGAAGTCCTCCAGAACGTCACCAATGCCCGTGCGGCTGCGGTCAGCGCCGGCGCCCAGGGGCCGCAGAATGCCGGCCAGGCCGCCGCGGCGGAGAACGTGCTGACCGGGGCGCTGCGCTCACTGTTCGCGGTGGTCGAGAACTACCCTCAGCTCAAGGCCAACGAGAACGTGATGCAGCTCCAGGAGGAGCTGACCACCAC
>JALYXZ010000192.1 GCA_030946825.1 Chloroflexota bacterium
AACGGCCGCGCATGGCATCGATCAGCACATCATCGGGGTCGAGCTTCGCCGAGGCCGCCGGGTGACGCTTCCTCCATCGGTCGAGGCCGTCGAGGGCGGCCTGCTTGATCGCTGCCTGGGCGATGACGACCAGCGGCTGCGAGCTTCGGCGACGGCCGGTAGCGCTCACCGTACCGTCCGCGCGACGGTGGCTGCCCTGCGGTAGGGGTGGCGGAACGGAACCGAGCCGTCCTCGGGGTGCCGTCGGATCGGGCGGTGGGCGCGGGTCGCTGGCGCGCCGCTTGGAAGGCTGGACGCGCGGCGGCTCGCCGCTCTGCTTGGCGTAGTGGGGCGGCCAGGCCGCATCTCCCAGACCGGATCGCTCGTCCTCTCGCGAGCGCTCGAGGAGTTGCTCCAGCGACCCGACGCTGTCGTCGATCCCGGCCCCAACGTCGCCCAGCTGCGCGAAGCGAGCGGGCATGCTGCGCACCGTGAAATCGCCCAACTCCGCGGTGGGGACCTCGTCCCAGGTCAGCGGCGCGGAGACCCTCGCGTCGGGGACCGGGCGGGCAGAGTATGCCGACGCGACGGTGCGGTCCTTTGCATTCTGGTTGTAGTCGATGAAGACGCCGTGGCGTTCTTCCTTCCACCACCTGCTGGTGGCGATCTCCGGCACGCGGCGTTCCACCTCGCGGGCGAGCGCGAGCGCCGCGCGGCGCACCTCCCCAAAGCTCCAGCGCCGCTCGATCCGAGCGTAGACGTGAATCCCTCGCGATCCCGACGTCTTGGGCCAGCTGGTCAGGCCGTGGTCGGCGAGGACGTCGCGGACCGTGAGTGCCACCTCGCGCACCATGGACCAGGAGACGCCCGGTCCGGGATCCAGGTCGACCCGCAGCTCGTCGGGGTGTTCCAGGTCATCGGCGCGCACCGGGTGCGGGTTGAGGTCGATGCAGCCGAGGTTGATGACCCACGCGAGCGCGGCGATGTTGCGGACGACAACCTCGTCTGCCATCCGGCCGGAGGGGAAAGAGAGCTCCACCGTCGAGACGTAGTTCGGCAGCGTCGTCGGCGCGCGCTTCTGAAAGAAGAACTCGTCGCCGGCGCCGTTGGGGAAGCGCTTGAGCGCCATCGGTCGGTCGCGAACGCCCCGCAGGGCGCCATCGGCCACGGCCAGGTAGTAGCGCACCAGGTCGAGCTTGGTTACGCCCGCCGCAGGGAAGAAGGGCTTGCTCGGGTTGCTGACGGTGACCTGCTGGCCGTCGAGTTCCAGCACGATCGACTCGCTGCGTGCCATACCGACAGGGTAGCGGCTCGCCCGCGGCACGGGCCTTGCGGCAAGGCGGCTCGGTGGGCGACCGCATCCGACGACTGATTGCAACCGTGGACCGATGGAGCCTTCGGCATCGGTGGCTCCGCGTTGGCCGCCACGCGGTGAGTGGCTTCATCGGTCACGAGGCGCTGCAGTACGCCGGCAGCATGGCGTATTTCGCGGTGCTCTCCATCTTCCAGCTGCTGGTGCTCGGTGTCGTGGTCTTCAGCCTGTTCGTCGGGCAGGGCCAAGCCAGGCAGTTCGTGATCGACCAGGTCTCCGCCGGCTCGCCGATCGACCCCAAGCTCATCTCGACCGTGATCGACAGCGTCATCAAGTCCCGCGGCGGCATCAGCGTGGTCGGCTTCCTGCTGCTGATGTGGAGCGCGCTTGGGATCTTTTCGGCGCTCAACACCGGGATCGCCCGCGCGTTTGGCTCGCCGCAGCCACGCCCCTTCCTCAAGGACAAGCTGGTCGGCCTGTTCCTGATCTTCGTCACCGGCCTGCTGACGGTGGCCTCGGTGGTGACCGGGATCCTGACCGGCATCGTTCAGGGCGCCGCCGGCACCATCGTCAGCAGCGTGCCGGGTGGGGCCTTCGCGCTCTCGCTGATCGGCCTGCTCGTTCCGCTGCTTCTCATCTTCGCCGCGATCCTGGTCATGTACCGCATCGTCCCCAACCGCAAGGTGAGCTTCGCCGAGGTGCTGCCCGGGGCTGTCGTGGCGGCGCTGCTGTGGAGCGTGCTGCGCGTCGGCTTCACGTACTACGCCACTCACATCGCGAACTACAAGTCCGCCTTCGGACCGATCTCGACCGGCATCTCGCTCCTTGTCTTCCTGTACTTCGCCAACCTGGTCCTCCTGCTCGGCGCCGAGGTGGCGCGCGCCAACGTGCTCGAGGACGAGCCGGCGACAGCCGCGCCTTCGCCCGTGCAGCGCGCAGCGGCCCAGTCGACCCCCTCCGGCGCGTCGCTCGCCCGGCCGCCTCGCAAGCGCCGGCTGCCAGGCTGGCTGGCGGTGCTCGGGGCTGCGGTGGCCGGCGTGGTTGCAGGGCGGCTCACCAACCGTCGCGAGGACTGAACCGCAGCCGTGCGGCGCGCGGCGCTCGAGCCGGCGCCGCGGCGATAGGCCGGAACGTGTAGTACATTCTGGTCCGTCGCGCCTCATGCCCTTGGCGCCCTAGCATCGCATTGGCAACGCACAGCTCGGGGAGCAGGGGCATTGATATCCGTTCGAGGCGCAGCGGCGTGACGCGACGACCGCACCTGGCAGCCAGCCTGGCAGCCCTGCTGGTCGTCGGCTGGAGCCTGGCCAGCTCCGCCCCCGCCGGCCCGGCGCGCGCAGCCGACCCGATCAGCCAGGCCAAGGCTCGGCAGGCCGCACTGCAGCGCACGATCGCCGATCAGCAGGCCGAGCTCGCGGCGCTCCAGGCGCAGTCCGCTCGGCTGGACCAGGAACTCAATCTCGCGACCGCCGCGCTGTCACAGGTCTCCGCCGAGTACGACCGAGTCGCCGGGCTGTTGGTACAGGTCCAGCAACAGGTCGACGCGATCACCGCCAAGCTGACGACGCTCAACGCCCAGATCGCCCAGCTGGATAAGCAGCTCGCACAGCTGGCCGCCGAGATCACCAGCCAGACCGTGGATCTGAATGCCCGCGAGCGCCTCTTGCAGGATCACCTGCGGGCCGCCTATGAGCAGAGCCAGACCTCGCTGTTGGAGATTCTGCTGTCGGCCGATTCACTGGACGCCGCGTCGAACCAGGTTGGCTACCTGCTCAACGTCTCGGACCAGGACACCGCCCTGGCCAGCGAGATCCGGCGGATCCGTGCCGAGCTGACCGTCAAGCAGGGGACCCTGAGCGCGGGTCGCGCCGAGCTGGCGACCGCGCGTGCAACGGCCCGCCGCCAGGCTGACGCCCTGTCACAGCGGCGTCAGCAGCTCTCCGCCCTCCAGGCTCGGCTTGGCGAGCTGAAGTCCGCCGCCGAGCAGAAGAAGCAGGCCCAGGCCGCCGTCCTGAACGCGGCGCTGAACGCGCAGGGCAACGTCCAGGAGCAGCTGCGGCGCAGCAAGATCGCGGCTGATGCGGCCAACGCGCTGGTCGGGCGGCTAATGGCCCAGGAGGCGGCTCGACAAAAGGCGATCGCAGAGGCGAAGGCGCGGGCCGCGGCGCAGGCGCGACAGAATCAGCTCTCTGCGCGCGGCTTCCGCTGGCCCGAAAGCTCATTCTCGATCACCCAGGAGTGGGGGCCGACCGACTTCGAGCTGGAGCCGCCCTACACCTACAACGGCAGGTACTACCCGCATTTCCACGCCGGCATCGACCTGGGCAACGGGTGTGGCACTCCGATCCTGGCGGCGGGGGCCGGCGTGGTGGTCGCCTCCGGGCAGCCGCTCCTGCCGTTCGACGTGGGCTATGGCGTGGTGATCGCCCATGGTGGCGGCATCGTGAGCTGGTACTGGCACGTGCAGCCGGTGGTCGTCGTCCAGCCCGGACAGCAGGTCGTTCCGGGCCAGGTGATCGCCTACGAGGGAGCGACCGGCATGGCGACCGGCTGCCATCTCCACTTCGCGATCAACGACAACGGGATCTGGCAGAATCCCCGCTGGTATCTGCCCTAGCCGAGGCGAATCCGGCTCAGCCGGCGGCAGCCAGCTCCGCCGCGCGGGTGGCCGGCAGATACAGCTCATCGACGTACTGGCACACCATCCGTGCGGTCGAGAAGCTCCAGATCGCGCTCTCGATGGCCGCCTTCATGGTTCCGACCCAACCGGTCGGAATGCCGTGGCCGTCGCGCTCGAAGAAGTGCGGAACAATCTCCTCTTCCAGCAGCCGATACAGCTCGCTGGCGTCGGCGGCATCCTGGGCCGATTCGTCGAGAGATGACTCCCGTCCGCCGATCGCCCACCCATTCCTGCCGTTGAAACCCTCGTCCCACCAGCCGTCGAGGATGCTCACGCTCGGGACGCCGTTGATCGCTGCCTTCATGCCCGACGTTCCGCTGGCCTCGAGCGGCCGGCGCGGATTGTTCAGCCAGATGTCGACGCCGCCGACCAGGAAGCGAGCGATGCGGATGTCGTAGTCCTCCAGCATGAAGACCCTTCCCTCCAGGTTCGCGAGCCGCGATGCCTGGAAGATGTGCTGGATCACCTGCTGACCGGGTCGGTCCGCGGAGTGGGCCTTGCCGGCGATGACGATCTGGACCGGGCGCTCCGTGGCGTCGAGCAACCGCGCCAGCCGCGCCTGGTCGCGGAACATGAGATCGGCGCGCTTGTAGGTCGCGAAACGGCGCGCGAAACCGATCGTCAGCGCGTGCGGGTCGAATGAGCCATGCAGCTCGCGAAGCACCCCGGGTGACTCGCCGTGGCGAGCGAACTGCCGGAGGAGGCGGCCCTCCATGAAGTGGATCAGCTCGCGCTTCTGCTGCTGGTGCGCCTCCCACAGGCTCGCATCGTCGATCTCCGCCAGGTGAGCCAGGAGCTCGGGATCGGAGACGTCGCCGGCCACCGATCGTCCGAGCGCGCGCTCGTACAGGCGCCGCATCGGTCGGCCCAGCCAGCTCGCCACGTGGACGCCGTTGGTGATTGCGCGGATCGGATGGCCGGCGACCGGTTCCCATGTCTCCGTCGCGGTCTCGGCGTGGAGGCGGCTCACCGCATTGGCGGCGGTCGCGTGGCGCAGCACGAAGGCGGTCATGTCGAACGGCGCGCCGGGGTCATCGGTTCGTCCGCGTCCCATCTCCAGCAGCCGTTCCGCCGGCATGCCGGTTGCGGCCAGCCAGGTGGCGAGGTTCCTGGTCATCAGGCCCCGATCGAAGACCTCGTTGCCCGCGGGGACCGGGGTGTGGATGGTGAACACCGTGTTCGCCCCGATACGGCGCAATGCCGCCTCCGCATCGAGCTCCGGATCGGTGGCCATCAGCTCGCGCGCGCGCTCCAGCAGGAGAAACGCGGAGTGTCCCTCGTTGAGGTGCCAGCCGGCAGGCTCGATCCCCAGGGCGCGAAGCGCGCGGACACCTCCCACGCCCAGGATCAGTTCCTGGCAGAGGCGCATCTCCCGGCCCCGGACGTAGAGGATGTGGGTGATCGGCCGATCGGGCCCATCGTTCGCGGGCGTGTCGGTATCGAGCAGCAGGAGCGGAACGCGACCGACCTGCGCGACCCACACGGCCGCGGCAACCGCGCGATCGGGAAAGTCGACGGACACCTGCAGCGCGGCACCGTCGGCGCCCCGAGCGCGACGCAGGGGGAGCTGCGCCGGATCGATATCGGGCTGGGCATGCTCCTGGTGCCCATCGGCGTCGATCTGCTGGCGGAAGTAGCCGCGCCGGTAGAGGAGCCCCACGGCGACGAACGGGAGCGCCGCGTCCGAGGCGGATTTGCAGTGATCTCCGGCCAGCACACCCAGACCGCCGGAGTAGATCTGCATCGACTCGTGGATCCCGTACTCGGCGCAGAAGTAGGCGATCGGGCCGGAGAGCTGCCGCGCTCGGTCGCTGCGATACCAGCCGTCGTCCTCGTTCTGCATGTAGCGCTCGAACTCGGAGAGAATCCGGGAGGCATCGACCATGAAGTCCTCGTCGGCCACCAGCTCGGCCCAGCGGGCCGCGGTCAGGCCGGCCAGCACCGGCACCGGGTTGCGGTGACGCCCCCAGGCCGCGGAGTCCATCCGGGCAAAGAGCGAGCCGGCGCGCGGCGTCCAGCTCCACCACAGGTTGTAGGCGAGATCCCCAAATCCCTCGAGCCCCGGCGGGAGGTTGAACTCCAGGCCGGGCAGGGTCGGAATACGAACGGGAAGCGTCATCGGCCGGGGGATCATAGCGGCTGAAGGAAGCCCGATGCTGGCGCTGGATTCCCGGTGGCGCCGAGTGGCCCGCAGGCGCTACGCTAGGG
>JALYXZ010000197.1 GCA_030946825.1 Chloroflexota bacterium
ACAGCGCGAACGCCCCGACCAAGCCCAGCTCTTCGGCGATGGCGGTGAAGATGAAGTCAGTCTGGATCGCGAAGAAGCCCGGCACGGTCGGCAGCAGGCCGCGCCCCAGCCCGTCACCGAAGAGGCCTCCGCGGCCGAACGCATACAGCGCGTGGACGATCTGGTAGCCGGCGCCGCTCGGATCGGCGAACGGGTCGAGCCAAACGTCGACGCGGAGCCGCACGTGCGCGAAGAGCCGATATGCCACGTACGAGCCGCCGACGAACAGGAGCAGGCCGATCAGCACGTAGCTCCGCCGGCCGGTGGCGACGAAGAGCATCGTCAGGAAGATGCCGAAGAACAGCAGCGCCGTTCCCAGGTCGTTGCTGACCGCCACGACCAGCATCACGCCAAAGAAGATGGCGAGCATCGGGAGCAGGTAGGGCAGCGGAGGCACCGAGATCGGCCCGATCCGGTAGCTGGCCCCGGCCAGCAGCGCGCGATTCTCCGCGAGGTAGCCGGCGATGAAGATGACCAGCACGATCTTGATGAACTCGCCCGGCTGAAAGCCGATCGGCCCGATGTAGATCCACAGCCGGGCCCCATTGATCTCGGTGCCGAACAGGATGGTGAACACCAGGAGAGCCACTGCGCCCGCGGCCCAGGTGTACTTGTAGTGGCGTAGCAGGCCGTCATCGCGGAAGCCGATGGCGACCGCCAGCATCGCGATCAGCCCGATCCCGAACCACGCCACCTGGGTCACCGCCAGGCCAATGTTCAGCCCGAGCAGTGAGGTTCCGCCCGGCAGACGGTTGAGCATCACGATCCCGATCGCGCCGATCGTGGCGACCAGCGGCAGCAGCAGCTGATCGCCACGGTGTCCGGAGAGCACCAGCACCAGATGCGCCGCGAGCACGAGTGCAACGTAGGCCGCGGCCAGGCCCAGCGGCCCTGGTTCGAGCACCTGCGACTCGGCGACATGGGTGATCACGAAACCGAGCGGCACCAGCAGCAAGAGGGGCAGCAACAGCCAGAGCTCGGTCCCCCGCCAGGCCAGGCGCATCGGCCCGCTAGCGCTCCAGCCGCATGCGGACTCGGCCGACTGAGATCTCGTCGCCGTACGACAGCGCGACCGGTCGGTCGATGCGGTGACCGTTGACCAGGGTCCCGTTGGTGCTTCCCTGGTCCTCGACGAACCACGAGCGACCGCGAAAGGTCAGCATCGCGTGGTTCGCGCTCGCGAACTCGTCCTCCACGTAGATCGTGTTGTTCACGTTGCGGCCGATGGAGTTGATCGGGCCAAGGGAGATGGTCCGCCCTTGGGGTGGCTCGTCCTCCGGCGACTCCAGCACGGCGAGGCGGCCGATCCCCGTGCGCGAGGCGAGCTGTGCCTGCTCGGCGCTGCGCAGGTCGCGCACCAGCGAGCGAGCGAAACCAAACAGGATCAGGTACAGGAGGAGCAGGAAACCGAGCTGGGCGCCGAGCAGCAGAATCCGGAGCGCATCCCCGGTCATCCGCGCACCTGGAAGTCGATCACCGTCCCTCCGATGCGGATCACGTCTCCCGGTCCCAGCGCGATCTCGCTCACCGGCTGGCCATTGACCAGCGAGCCATTCCGGCTCCCGAGATCGGCAAAGCTGTAGGCGCCGTGCTGGAGCTTCAGCTGGCAATGGTGCCGGCTGACCTGCACGTCGTCGACGATGACATCGTTGTCGCTGGCCCGCCCGATGGTGATCAGCGGGCCGCCAAGATCGAACTGGACCGGCGAGCCGCCATCGGTCCGCACCAGCAGATACGCTCGCACCGCCGAGTCGGGAGGCTGCTCGTCGCCCCGAACAGGAGCGAAGACCATCGTGTCGCTCATCCCCGGCATCGGGACATCGGCTCGCAGCCGCCCTCCCTCCTCGTCGACGACATTGGCAGCGATCCGCACGTCCCCGCGTCGCACCGCCGGGTCCGACACGATCTGGACGCGGGGCCGCGCGACGAGGATGTACCGCTCGTGCCGGGTCCGCGCCAGCAGCCCATGCGCCAGGTCGTCTTCGAGCGACCCTCGGCGAGGGGCGAAGCGCTGGTAGTCCGGCGGGCTGAGGTGCACCTCGTACTGGTTGGGCACCACCACGCCGTCGTCCTGGAACGACTTGTTGCTGTCCATCGCCCGCTCGAGGCGGCGCGCGATCGAGACCGGCTGCAGGGTCGCCCCCAAGCGCCCTGCGGGAGCCTCGAAAAGGCGCTCGAGGAACGTCTCGACCCGGGACAGCATCCCCATCGGGCCGATGCTAGCACGCACGGTACGAACGGCTTCCCGACGGGTACCAATGCGTCCTTGGGAGAGCAGGTGCCGGCTCGTATTCTTCGGCTCCCGAGCCGCCACTCCCGAAGGATGTCGAACACCGATGTCGCAAGCCCTCACCGAGTCCTTCTGCGAACGCTGCGGCACGCGCTACCGGATCGCCTCCCCCACCCGGCTCAACCCGCTGCGCAGGACCCGGGGAGTGGTCGCGGGGCTGAAGAACTACCTCATGAGCCAGGATGCGTTGGGCGACGCGATCGGTGAAGCCATCCGCACCGAGCATGACCACCTGGCGGCGCGCCAGCTCGACGCGTTCGGAGAGTCGTTCAACTTCTGCATGACGTGCCGCCAGTACACGTGCCTGGCCTGCTGGAACGGTGCGATGGGGTGCTGCCGGACCTGCGCTCCCACGGAGGAGGGGGACGAACCGACGGGCATTCCAGCGTCGATGCCCGACGTGGCCGTCCCCGACCCACTCGGCACGCCACCAGCGCCGGATCCCGGCCCGATTTCGCGCGCGGAGGAGGACGGCGAGGGACGTGTTGACACCTGGCCCCGCAGCGACCTCGCGGATCGCGTCGGCAGCTTCGACCCGCAACGCATGACAGGTCGAGTCATCGATCTCCAGGCGCCGATGGCGGCAGCGCCTCAATCGGAGGCGGCGAGCGCAGAGGAGCAGTCAACCGCAGCTGAGATCGCGCCGACCGTGCCTGATTCCGCGCCGCCAGCGGCGCCAAGTGCCCCTCTTCCGGTGATCCTGGAGGAAGCAATCCACCAGGCGGACGCCGTGCCGCAGCCGATGCTCGCCGGTTTGGCGCCGGAGGCGGTCGCCGCGGGTTCCGAAACCGAATCAGCGCCCGCCCCCGTGCCGGTCAGCTGGGAGCAGGACGTTGCGTTCGAGCTCGAGCCGGTGCCGGCCGGGCCGGTCAGGCCTGTCGCCGACGGGGTTCAGCGACTGGAGCCGCCCGACACGATTCGGGACGCCGCCGCTGGACCCGCGCCAGCCGCAGCCGAGGACGCCGTGACGCCGGAATCGGTCGCCGAGGCGGCGGTCTCGGACCCGGTGATCGCGCAGGACGTGGCGATTCAAGGCTCGGTCGCGGAGGAGGTGGCCGCCGAGGAGGTGGCCGCCGAGGACGCGGTGATGCAAAGTGCGGTCGCGGACGAGGTGCTCGCCGAGGAGGTGGTTGCCGAGGAGGTGGTTGCCGAGGAGCCGCCGGTGCTCGTGGAGACGAGCGCTGAGCAGGATATCGCCGCTGACCTCCCCGAGTCGTCGGAGAACGAACTCGACCCCGAAGCGGCGGCCCGTGCGCTCACCAGCGCCCCGCAAGCGAGTCCGCCGCATGCAGCCGCCGAGGGGCAGAATGTCGAGCCCGCGGTCGAGGCCGCGGTCGAGGCCGCGCCGTCCCGCGGACCGATCACCCCGATCGGCGCGACCATCGTCCGCGGTCGATCGGTCACCCCCATCGGCGACCACCTCGCGGCGGAGGCGGGCGATCCGTCGCTCGCCGGTCGCAAGGCACAGTTCGACCTTCTCGGGCTCGAAGATCCGGGCCGCGGGACGGTCGCTCCAGCGCAGCCGGTGAGCCTCCCCTACCGCTCGTCCGGTGCGGGTCCGCATCCGTCCGAGCGAGATGCTCGCCGCCGCGGTGATGAAGCCGAGAGCATCTGGGATGCGTCCGCTCGCCAGGTGGCCGAGGGCATCGGTGCGGTCGCCATTCAGAGCTGCGACAGCTGCGGCCTCTCTCTTTCGGCGTCGGCGCGCTTCTGCCGTCGCTGCGGGACACCTCAGACCCGTTCGGCCTGATCAGCGCGTGGCGCCGGGCGGCACGTTGCCGCTCTCTAGTCGCCTTCGGAGCCGGACGAAGTCTTGCGCGGCGGCGCCGATGGGCTGGTGCCGCCCCCTCCGGCGGGGCTGGCGCCGGACCCTCCCTCCTTGGAGCTTGAGCCGCCGGAACCGGAGCCGTCGGGGCTCGCGGCGGAGCCGGAACCGGAGCCGCCGGTGCTCGAGCCGGAACCGGCCGTCGCCGACGATCCGTCGCCGCTCGAGAGGGGCGATCCCGAGGAC
>JALYXZ010000198.1 GCA_030946825.1 Chloroflexota bacterium
AGCAATCGGCTGCTGGCGTGGTGGCCGGCGCTCCTGATCGCCCTCTCGCTCTTCTTCCTGGTTCCCGCCCTGTTCGGGAGGCAGCACCGCCGGCTGCGCGCCGGGATGGTGATTCCCGGCACGATCCTCGCCGGGGGTGGCAGCGGCCTCCTGTACACCAGCCTGAACGACCGATGGACGGCCTGGAGCTACCTGTGGACGGCCCTGCCCTTCAGCATCGGACTGGGGATGTACATGGCCGGCTGGATCGCCGATGCACCCGCGTTCAAGTGGATAGGGTCGGGGATCGCGGTCGGATCGGTCTTCGCCTACATCGCCTTCGCCACCGCCTTCGGTGGCGAGGCGTTCCGCCTGGTCGGGGCGCTGGGGATCATGACTCTGGGCCTGGCGCTGGCGATCGGTGGGCTCGCCGAGCGTCTGTCTCGCAAGTCACCGGCCTGACACCAGGCTCGGCCCCCAGCCCCGAACGACCCGCCACCCGCACCGGCTCAGGCCGGTCCGGCGTACAGCAGGCGCAGGACCAGGACGGCCACCGCCACTCCCAACGCTGCGGAGGCCAGGGCCAACGGCGCACGCCGGGGATGGCCCGCGAACCGATGGGCGATCGGCAGGCTTGCGAGCGTGCCGGCGAGCCCCGCGAGCGAAGCGAGGGAGGCGTGGGCCACGGATGGGGCACGGATGCCCGTCGCCGATCCCGACGTCAGCGCCCCGACCAGAAGGCTTCCCAGAGCTGCGAACAGCGCGGCGCCGAGGGTTGCGGTGACGGCGCGAGCGGCGCCCCGCTGCGTCAGGCCGGTGAGCGTGGCCCCCACCACGATGGCCGCTCCCAGGAGCCAGGTGCCAGCCTGCGGGCCGCCGACACTGAGCGGGGGCCAGCCAATGAACCAGGCCAGCGCGATGAGCGGGGCGAGGAGCATGCCGCCCGCGGCCGCCCAGGTCAGCGGCCGGGTCCAGTCTTCGGGCTCCTCCGGTGGGACCACGGCGCCCAGCCGGACGCTGACCGGGACGCCGTCGAGCTCAGGGCTCGCATCGTGGTCCGCCGACCGCCGGTCAGGCGGCAACGGGCGCCTCTGCCTCCCGAGCGCTCGGCACGGTAGCCAGCCGCAGCCCCAGGATGCGAGCCCCCAGTTCGCGGACCATCCAGCCGGCCTGGGCGGCGAGGCGGGCGTCATTCGCCGAGTTGCAGATCGCGGCCAGCGCGTGCAGCTCGGGTAGCGCCGCGGGCGTGTCGAGATCGTTGTCCATGGCGGCCAGGAAGCGGGCGCGATGGTCGGCCACGGCCGGGGCGAGTGTCGCCGGATCGGTCAGCGTCGAACCCATCGGCTCCAGCTCCTCGGCACGGCGGCAGGCCTGGCGAAGCCGCGCAGACTGGAGCGCCGATGCCTCGAGATCCGCCTCCTGGTACTCGACCTCGTGCCGGTAGTGGTGGGAGACGAGGTAGTGGCGGACCGCGTCGCCCGGGAACGAGGCCAGCAGCTCGCGGACGAGGACCAGGTTGCCGAGCGACTTGCTCATCTTTTCGCCGCGATAGCGCAGCATCCCGGCATGCATCCAGTGCCGGACGAACGGTCGCTTGCCGGTCGCCCCCTCGCTCTGGGCGATCTCCGACTCGTGGTGCGGGAAGATGAGGTCGGCCCCGCCGCCGTGAATCTCGAACTGCTCTCCGAGGTACGCCATGCTCATCGCCGAACACTCGATATGCCAGCCGGGCCGTCCGGGTCCCCACGGGGATGGCCACCGCGGCTCGTCAGGCGCCGACGGCTGCCAGAGGACGAAGTCGAGCGGGTTCCGCTTGCCGGGCATCTGAGGGATGTTGCCGCGTTCGTTCGCAATCGGCAGCATCGCCTGCCTGGATAGTCGGGACAGCTCGCCGTAGCGCGGATCGGAGTCGATGTCGAAATAGACGTGGCCCGCCGCCGCGTACGCGTGGCCGCGCTCGAGCAGGCGCGCGATCACCGACTGCATCTGCCCGGTGTGCTGGGTGGCCCGCGGATAGTGGGCCGGCGGCAGCCAGTTGAGCGACGCCATCTCGGTCAGGAACATGGTCAGGTGGCGGTTCCCGAGCTCGAGATAAT
>JALYXZ010000207.1 GCA_030946825.1 Chloroflexota bacterium
TCGGTATTGCCGGCCCATGATCCTCCATGAGGTCCGATGCGTCAATCGAACCGATCGGCTGTGTCCGGTCCTCGACGGCCTGTCTGGTTCCCGGCCGCTTCCCGCCAGTTGGGCAGCCGATGTCCGAGCTCGCGGATGCCCCGGCAGCGCCGGCGGTATTCCCGTGGGATGAGCCGCTGGACGCCTGAACCCCGCGCCGCAGTCGGCTGGAGGGCCCGTCTGCTCAACGCACGGGAAGGTGGCGTCTGAACCGTGTCCAGTTGCTGTTTCGGTCGTCCGATGCCCAAGCCGTGGGAATGGGGGGTGGGGTCGCCGCGTTACCCCGCCCACTCGTTCAGATCAGCGTTCCATGAAGCCGACCAGCTCCCTCGGGCCGGGGCCGGCCTCGATCCAGGCGCGCGCGAGGCTCACGTCTGCGAATCCATTCACCAGCGCGAGCTGCCGAACCACGGCGTCGCGCACGTGGGCTACGCCGAAGCGACCGCTCGCCGGATCGCCGAGAACCAGTTGGTCGTCCCAGGTCGGCGACCAGCCGATGACATCCAGCGTCTGACCCGCGAACTCCGAGAAGACCCATGGCGCCCGAGGCCCGGCCGTGGGCAGACCCAGCATCCCGAGCGCCGCCGCCTCTCCGCCCTCCCGGGCAGCGTGCCAGTGCTCAACGCGGATCCGTCGACCATCGGCGATGGGATGCGGAGCTGCGGCAACATCCCCGGCGGCGAAGATGCCCTCGCCGCTCGTCTGGCGCCGCTGATCCACCGCGATGCCGGTTGCGTCGCCGCCTGGTTCCCCGCACTCCAGACCCGTGGCCTCGGCGAGCTCGAGCCGCGGCGTAACGCCCACGCCTGCAACCACCATGTCGGCGCCCACGAGCTCGGTGTCGAGCCACACGCCGCGATCGGTCAACGCGCTGGCCCGCGCGTGCATCCGAACCTCGACGCCAACCGCCTCGAGCGCGGCTCGGGCCCAGCCGCTCAGCGGCGTACCAAGCGCGCCGCCCCACAGGGCGTCGCCGGCCTCCAGAAGGGTGACCCGCAGCCCGAGCGAGGCGAGCGAGCCCGCGGCCTCTACCCCGATGAAGCCTCCGCCGATGATCGCCACCGAGCGCTCGGCGGTTGAAGACCGCGCCGTCGCGGCTTCGGGACCGGTGGCGGCTCCGGCACCGGTGGCCGCTGCGCGAATGCGCTCAGCATCGGCCAGCGTGCGCAGCAGGTGAGCACGCTCGAAGCCGGGAATCGGCAGGAGCCGCGGAGCGGCGCCGGTCGCCAGCAGGCATCGGTCGAAACGGAGGAGCGTTCCGTCATCGAGCTCCGCAACACGGGCCTCGGCATCCAGACGGGCGACCTGGGCGGAGGCCAGCAGCTCCACGCTGTTCCGCGCATACCACTCGGCGGGCTCCGCTGCGATCAGCTCGGGAGGGACCTCGCCCCGAAGCAGCTGCTTGGTGAGCGGCGGCCGGTTGTACGGGATGCCCGGCTCCTCGCCGACCAGCAGGATCGTGCCGGCGAAGCCCCGTCGGCGCAGCGTCCGCGCGCAGCGGACCGATGCAACTCCCCCACCCACGAGCAGCACGTCGACCGATCGGGTTGCAGTCTTCGGCATCGCTCGCATCGGTCTCATGCTAGCTACCGCTACCGGCGATGCGTTGACAGGCGGCCGATGGCATCGGTACCGTGCGCCGGACGGCAGAGCGAGCCGCAGAAATCCGCAGGCGAGAGGAGGGAGTGTCATGACCACCGTTGTCACATCGCGCCCCCGCCTGCACGGAGACGGCATTCGCCCCTGACCGGCCGTTCGGTTGCCTCTCGCGCGTCGTCGGGTGCGCTCCACTCACCGACCGACCACGACCCTCACCGATGTTCCGCGGGCGTGCCCCGCACGACATCGGTCCACAGTGGAGACCCGACGTTGCTGACCCCACCCGAGACCCTCATGGGCGCCCATCTGTCCGGCATCGTGCTGCGCGCGCGATCCGGCTTCTATACCGTCCAGACCGATGAAGGCCTCGTCGAGTGCCGGCTTCGCGGCATCCTCAAGAAGGAGCGACAGGGCTCCGACATTGCGGTCATCGGCGATCGGGTGGGACTCGTCCGGATCGACGACGCGACCGGCGTGATCGAGTCCATCGAGCAGCGCCGGAGCCGATTCAGCCGAAAGCAGCCCGGCCCCCGCGGCACGTGGCGCGAGGACGTCCTGGTCGCCAACCTGGACCAGGCGCTGGTGGTCTTTGCCTGCGCCGATCCGATGCCCCACCTGCGGATGCTGGACCGCCTGCTGGTGGTCGCCGAGTACAACGACGTCGAGGCCGTGGTGGTCGTCAACAAGCTCGACCTGTGCGGACCGGGCGCGGCCGAAGCGACCTTTGGCGACTACCGCCGAATCGGCTACCCCGTCGAGTACATCAGCGCGCGGCAGGGAGTCGGCGTGGAGGAGCTGAGGCGCCGGCTGGAGGGCAGAGTGAGCGTGGTGGTCGGCCCCTCCGGTGTCGGCAAGTCGACGCTCCTCAACGCGATCCAGCCGGGGCTGCGACTCGACACCGGCTTTGTCAGCGACGCAGTGCACAAGGGACGGCACACCACCACCACCTCCGAGCTGCATCCGCTGGCCGCCCACGGGGCGGGGGGCTACATCGCCGATACCCCGGGACTGCGCGAGCTCGGGCTGTTCCGGATCCCCGATTCCGAGCTGGCGTCCTGCTTCCGTGAGATGCGCCCATTCCTCGGCTCCTGCGGCTTCAACGACTGCGCGCACCTCAACGAGCCCCGCTGCGCGGTGCGGGCAGCGGTCGCCGAGGGAGCCGTTTCGGCGGAGCGCTTCGAGAGCTATCGGCGGCTGCGGGCCGGCGAGGGATAAGCGTCCAGGCGAGGAGCAGCGCGGCCGGCACCGGGGGGCCCCAGGATCGTCGCGTGGCGGGATCGGGCCAGTCGGGCCCCGATGCCAGTCAGGCTGGCCTTACGACCGACGAACGGGTGGAGCGGACCGCCGGCCAGAGAGGCGAGCTGGCTGGCCACCACCCCCGCTCGCTCTCACGCTCGGAGATCCACCGCGGGACGAGCGGCGTCGGGCACACGGGCCGGTATGCAGCGGTTCGCCGGTCGTAGGGCCACGGTGAATGGCATCCAATCCTCGTGATGGCGGCGATGCCGGCAACGCGGGCCGGCGGCTGCGGACCGGCCAGGCGTGAGCGTCCAAGCGAGGACCAGCGCGGCCCGCACCAGGCCTCGCGAGGGCGGTCGGTCCAGCGGCGGCATGGACGCTGACTCGGGGGCCGCGATAGAATCGGGCACCGCGCGGGAGTAGCTCAGCTGGCAGAGCGCCACCTTCCCAAGGTGGATGTCGCGGGTTCGAATCCCGTCTCCCGCTCCACGCGCCGCAGTCCTGCGCTGTCAGCCAGGATCCGCCCGGGACGCTGACGTCGATCCGTTCGACGGCGGTGCATGATGCCACCTGATGGATGATCGCGAGCTGCTCGTCATCGGCGCAGCGGAGGTTCGGCAGCTGCTGCCGATGGACCGATGTATCGACCTCATGGAACAGGTGCTGCGCGCGCTCGCACGCGCACAGGCGGTCAATCCGCTCCGCACGGTGGTGGCGCTTCGGCAACCGGGCACCGCGTTCGCGGTGATGCCGGCCGCCGTGTCGGAGCCTGCGATCTTCGGCGTCAAGGCGATCTCCGTCTTCCCGGGAAACCGCGCGCTCGGGATCGAGTCGCACCAGGGCATGGTGCTGCTGTTCGAAGGCGAGACGGGGGCGCCGGTGGCGGTCGTCGACGCCGGCGCGATCACCGAGATCCGGACCGCCGCGGTCAGCGCCGTCGCCACCCGGCTGCTGGCACGGTCCGATGCAGGAGACCTCGCCATCCTGGGCTCCGGGACCCAGGCGCGCAGCCACCTGGAGGCCATGACCGCGGTTCGCAGCCTGCGACGCGTCCGCGCCTGGAGCCCGAATGCCGAGCGGCTGGCAGCATTCGTGGCCACGGCGTCGGAGGGCGGGCGCATCACCGTCGAGGCGGCGGCCTCCGCACGGGACGCCGTAGAAGGCGCGGATCTGGTCTGCACGGTGACCGCCTCCCGTGAGCCGGTGCTCGAGGGGGCGTGGCTCAGGCCCGGGGTGCACGTGAACGCCGTCGGGGCCAGCGTCCCGACCGCCCGGGAGCTGGACAGCGAGGCGGTGCGCCGCTCCCGGTTCTTCGTCGACCGCC
>JALYXZ010000242.1 GCA_030946825.1 Chloroflexota bacterium
GCCATGAAGGCCGAGTGGCAGCGCGAGAAGGAAGTGGTGGCCACCATCCGCGAGACGCGGGAGGAGCTGGAGCGACTCCAGCCGGAGATCGAGTCCGCGACCCGAGCCGCCGACTACGCCCGGGTCGCGGAGCTCCAGTACGGCCGCTCGGTCGAGCTCCAGAAGCGCCTCGCCGATGCGGAGCAGCGGCTTCACGAGCTGAAGGCCGGCGGATCACTCCTCGTCAAGGAGGAAGTCGACGCCGACGACATCGGCGCGGTGGTCAGCCGCTGGACCGGGATCCCGGTCGCGCGACTGCTGGAGGGAGAGACCGCCAAGCTGCTGCGCATGGAGGACCGGCTGCATGATCGGCTCATCGGCCAGGACGAGGCGGTCACAGCGGTCAGCGACGCCATCCGCCGGGCGCGCGCGGGGCTGAAGGACCCCAAGCGACCGATCGGCTCATTCATCTTCCTGGGTCCGACCGGGGTCGGGAAGACGGAGCTGGCACGGGCGCTCGCCGAGTTCCTGTTCGACGACGAGAACGCCCTGGTCCGGATCGACATGAGTGAGTACATGGAGAAGTTCGCGGTGTCGCGCCTGGTCGGTGCGCCGCCCGGCTACGTCGGCTACGAGGAGGGCGGCCAGCTGACCGAGGCGGTCCGCCGTCGCCCCTACCAGGTCGTGCTCTTCGACGAGATCGAGAAGGCCCATTCCGACGTCTTCAACGTGCTGCTCCAACTGCTCGACGACGGACGCTTGACCGATTCTCAGGGGCGCACCGTGGACTTCAAGAACACGGTGATCATCATGACCAGCAACCTCGGATCGGCAGCGTTGATCGAGGCGGGCGAGCTGGGGCCGCAGGCATTCGAGGGAGCCGCCGAGCGGGTACGGCTCCAGCTGCGCGAGCACTTCCGGCCCGAGTTCCTCAACCGCGTGGACGAGATCATCGTCTTCCAGCCGCTCACCGAGGAGCAGCTGGCCCGGATCGTGGGCATCCTGCTCTCCGCCATGGAGCGGCGGCTGGCCGAGGCGGAGATCCGGCTCGAGGTGACCGATGCCGCCCGCGCGCTCGTCGCGCGCGAGGGCTACGACCCGCAATACGGCGCGCGGCCGCTGCGCCGCGCCATTCAGCGCGAGATCGAGAACCCGCTGGCCCGTCGCATCCTGGCCGGGGACTTCGGCGCCGGCGACACGGTACGCATCGACATCGCGAATGGGGCCATCGCCTTCGAGAAGGCCAGCGCTGCACCGCGAGTCCCGCCGGTCGCGCCGGTCGAGGGGGAACCGTCGAGCACAGGCGAGTCTTCAGACAGCCGCGAGCCCGCGGCCGTCACGGAAGGATAACGGCATCTGGTAATCGGGCCCATCGCTGCCGCCCTAGGCCGCATCGGTCACCCGCTGGCGAGTTATGTCGTCGCGCGAGTTTGAGCCCTCATCTCGCGTCAGTTCACGCCGATATTTCCTGCGCGCTACCCTGTGCTCGCCACTCACCTCCGGGAGACGAAGGGGAATCCGCCAGCGATGTCCTTCGAGTCACCCACCGGGACTGCTGCCGGCATCGGTGGCGAGCCCGGCGGACCGCCGACCGGACCGAGCCCCGATCATTCGCCGCTGAGCGGCGCAACGCCGGCCATGCGTCTCCAGATCCTGTCGACGGAGCACTGGAGCCTGCTGGCCTCGCGCTCGCTGGCCTGGAACGAGTCCTTCAGCCGAGCCGGGATGTTCCTCTCCACCTTGTCCGGCTCGATCGTCGCGCTCGCGCTCGTTGCCCAGGCGACGGGCTTCAGCGAGGGCTTCCGGCTGTTCGGCCTGGTCATCCTGCCCGTGGTCCTGTTCGTCGGCATCGGAACCGTGCTCCGAATGGGCCTGGCCAACTACCACGACGCGCTGTGCGTGGTCGGCATGAACCGGATCCGGGCCGCCTACCTTGAGATCGCGCCGGACCTCGACCGCTACTTCGTGATGGGCAGCACCGATGACGAGCGCGGCATGCAGCTGACGATGGCAATCCAGCCGCGCACGCCGCTGCTTGTGCAGATG
>JALYXZ010000244.1 GCA_030946825.1 Chloroflexota bacterium
GTCGAGGCTGCGCGGATCCTGGTCGAGGGACGTTCCGGGGTGGGACCGATCCTGGTGCGCGACGACGAGTGGCCGGCGGGCATCATCGGCCTTGTCGCAGGCCGCCTTGCCGACAGCCTGGCGCGCCCGGTCGGGGCGGTGACGCGGGTCGGCGACGAGCTCCGCGGATCGATCCGCTCCCCGGCGGACTTCCACGTCGGCGTGGCGCTTGAGGCCTGCGCCTCCCACCTTGCCAAGCGCGGCGGGCACGCGGCGGCCGGAGGGTTCAGCGTCGAGCCAGGGCGTTGGGAGGCCTTCAGGGCGGCGTTCGAGGGGCTGACTCGACCACTCGGTGCCGCCGATCAAGAGTTGGCCCTACCCGGGCGGATCGCGGTCGACCTCGTCCTTCCCGCCGTCTACCTCGGCTGGGAGCTCTCCGATCAGCTCGAGCGCCTCGCGCCCTACGGACCCGGTCACCCCGAGCCGATCCTGGCGGTGACCGGGCTGCGGGTCGGCGACGCGCGGCGTGTGGGCGTGGACGGCGGCCACGTTGCCTTCCGGCTGCGACGGTCGCTCGAGACCTTCGACGCGGTGGCGTTCGGCACTCCTCCGGATCGACCGCTGCCCGAGGAAGGCGTCGCCCTCGACGTGATCGGCACCCTGGAGCGTGATTCGTTCCAGGGCGTGCCGCGCCTCCGGCTGCGCGTGGTCGACTACGCAGACGCCGAGGTGAGCCCGCTCGTCGGCCGACGTCGTGCAGCCCTACAGCGCGCGCCGCTTGCGGTTGCCGGATGAACCTGCCCCCCATCGAGCGCCTGCGCGCCCGCATCGCATTGCTCGGCGCACCGCTCTGCCTGGGGATCAACCCCGACCCGTCGCAACTTCCCGGGGAACTGCCGCGCAACCTCGAGGGGGTGGAGATTTTTGCCCGCGGCATCATCCAGGCGGCGGGACCGGAAGCGGCCGCGATCAAGATCAACCCGGCCTTCTTCGAGGCCTACGGCTCCGCTGGATGGGCGGCGCTCGAGCGTGTGCGGGCGGCGATCCCTGGCGACCAGGTGGTCATCGTCGACGCGAAGCGCGGTGACATCGCGACGACCGCCGAGCGGTACGCAACCGGCATCTTCGACCATCTCGGCGCGGACGGCGTCACGCTCTCGCCGTACCTCGGCGAGGATGGCATCGCGCCCTTCCATGCCCGAGCCGAGCGCCTCCTGTACGTGCTCGCCCGGACCAGCAACCCCAGTGCGGCGACGCTCCAGGACCTGCAGGTCGGCGGCCTGCCCCTGTACCTACACGTCGCCGAATGGGTGGCGGAGCGGTGGCCGGAGCCCAGAGTCGGCCTGGTGGTCGGTGCGACCGCTCCCTCGGAGCTGGAGCGAGTTCGCGCCGCATGTCCCGGACCGGCGTTTCTGGTGCCGGGCGTCGGTGCCCAGGGCGGGGATCTCGACGCGGCGGTGCGCTTCTGTCACGGCGAGATGGCGCCGGGGCTCGTGGCCGTTTCGCGCGCCATCGCCGCCGCCACATCCGGCACCGACTGGCAGGAGGCGGCGAGCGCCGCCGCCAGGGCGCTGTCGGCCCGGATGCAGGTCGCCGGTGCTACACTCGAAGCCTAGCCCGGGGAGCCCGCCCTCCGGCAATGCAGGAGGTTTCGGAGGCAGATGCCGAACATCGGACCCGGTGAGCTGATCCTCATCCTGGTGATCGTCCTGGTCATTTTCGGACCCGGGAAGCTGCCCGACATCGGGAACGCCATCGGCCGCGGCATCCGGGAGTTCCGCAAGGCATCGGGCGATCTCGAGGATTCGATCCGCGGCGAATCGAGCTCCACTCCGCCGTCGGGATCGGCCGCGCAGGCCGCGCCCCCATCCAGTTCGGCTCCGGCTGGAGCCGCGTCGACGCCAGCCACCCCAGCCACGCCCGCCACCCCAGCCACGCCGGCCACGCCGAGCGCAGCCACGACGCCCGCTGGGGATCGCGTCGAGACCAAGTAGCCCACCCGGTGACCGGCCCGCCAGGCGGCGGCCATCCATCGGTTTCCTGAGCCCGCAGCAGCGCGCTTCCGGTCGGCGAGCGCGACCAGCCGACCATTCCCGCTGACCACGGAGGAGACGCTTCCACGTGACCGACGATCAGGCCACGATGTCCCTCCTCGAGCATCTCACCGAGCTGCGGCGCCGGCTGATCGTCGTCATCGTCGCGGTCGTGCTGGCGGCGATCGTTGGCTTCGTGCTCTCCGACCTCGCGCTGCGGATCCTGGTCGCACCGCTGCCGCCGAAGTACGCGAAGCTGTTCTTCACCGGCGTCCTCGACCCGTTCGCGGTCAAGCTCAAGGTGGCGGTCTTTCTTGGCGTCGCCCTGGCGATGCCGGTGATCGTGCACCAGGTGTATCGGTTCGTGACCCCCGGCCTGACCCCTCGCGAGCGCCGCTTGGTCTGGCCCGTCCTGATCGCCACCCTGGCGCTGTTCCTTCTCGGCATGGCGGTCGGCTACGTGATCATTCCCTTCGCGCTGGCCTTCCTCCTGTCCTTCGCGACCGACCAGATCGTGCCGCTGCTCACCCTCCCGGAGTACGTGGGCTTCGTGACCACCATGCTCCTCGCTTTCGGGCTGGTCTTGGAGTTCCCGGTGGTGCTCATCATCCTGGCCCGCGCCGGCATCGTCAGCCACCGCTCGCTGGCCTCGCGGCGACGGCAGATCATCGTCGGGATCACGGTCTTCGCCGTGGTCGTGACTCCCGGCGGTGATCCGTTCTCTCCGGCGATCCTGGGATCGGTGATGTACGCGCTCTTCGAGCTTTCGCTGCTCGTGGTGCGCGCGGTTCGTCGCTGACCGATGCCTGTGCCCCGAACGGTCTCCGCCTCGGGACCGTCATCCCGGCTGGCGCCGATGCCCGAGGGCGGCGGCGCGCAGCGCGTCCTGCTCGTCACCGACGACGCCATGGATCGACATGGCGCGGCCGGTCACCCAGAGCGGCCGGCGCGACGCGCAGCTGCCGTCGCGGGCGTCGAG
>JALYXZ010000030.1 GCA_030946825.1 Chloroflexota bacterium
GGTTCGGCCATCGACGCGCTCGAAGACGAGGTCGACGTGGGCATCGGCGACCGGCAGGCGGCGGAGCTCGAGATGCTCGACAAACGACGGCAACCGCGGTCGGTCGATCCTGAGGCGACGCTCGAAACCGTCTGCCACGAGCCCGAGGTTCGAGACGATAAGATGTGGGATCGCGCCGGCTGCCCAAGCCTGGGGATGACACGCGACCGGATAGCGGACCGGAACCCCGAACGTGGCGCGGGGATATCCGGCGAAGCATTCGGGGAGGCGCTGCTGCGGGAAGTCGGTCGCGGCCTCGACGAGCCCGCGGAGGATCCGGTCTGCCGCTTCGTCGAGACCATAGCGCCGGAAGCCTTCGGCGATGAGGCTGTTGTCGTGCGGCCAGATGGTCCCGAGGTGGTAGCCGATCGGGTTGTGAGCCAGCGCGTCAGCCGATAGTGTGCGGACTCCCCAGCCGGAGAACATGTCCTCGCGCATCAGACGCTCGGCGACCGCGTGGGCGTGCTCGGGTGAGGCGATGCCCGACCACAGCACCTGTCCGGCATTCGAGGTCGCGACCGCACATGGTTTCCCGCCTGCTTGGCGGGCCAGGATGTAGCAGCCGAGTTCGTCGGACCAGAAATCCCGTTCGAATCGCGCCTGGAGCTCGTCGGCCTCGGACCGCAGTCGCTCGGCCCGCTCGGCATCTCCTTCGCGCTCGTAGAGCGTCGCGATCTCCCGCTTGGCGGCATACACGTAGCCCTGGACCTCGGCGAGTGCGATCGGCGACTCGGCGATCTCGCCATCGGCCGTGACGATCCCGTCACCCGAGTCCTTCCAACCCTGGTTGATCAGGCCCTTCTTGGCGGTCGACGGGTAGGCAACGTAGCCGTCGCCGGTCGGGTCCCCGAAACGGCCGATCCAGTCGAGCGCTCGATCGACCGAGTCGCGCAGCTCCCGGAACAGGTCGAGCGAGCCGGTCCAAGTGGCGTGCCTGGCGAGGACGATGAGGAACAGCGGGGTCGAGTCGATCGAGCCGTAGTAGGGCGTGTGCGGGATCTCGTGAAGCCGGGCGAGCTCTCCGATGCGTAGCTCATGGAGGATCTTGCCCGGCTGCTCGTGCCGCCACTCATCGACCTTCGTGCCCTGCCGGCGAGCGAGAAGACGGAGCGTCTCCGCCGCGACCCTCGGTTCGAAGGCGAGGGTCTGGCAGGCAGCGATCAGCGAGTCACGTCCGAAGAGCGTCGAGAACCAGGGCACGCCGGCCGCGTAGTAGTCGCGCCCGTCGAGCTCGGCCCGAAGCGTCGACAGGTCGTCGAGCGAACGGCCGAGGACAGCGTCGAGCGACAGCGAGTCGCTGCGCACGGAAGCCGTCCAGCCCGGCCCACCAGCCCACCCGCCCTCGGTCGTGTCCGCTCGCGCGCTTGCGTTCGCGCCTTTGGGCCGAGGACCCTTGGCCGTTCGGCGCTCGATCGGTTTCGCTCCCGGCTCGATCTCTTCGCCGATCTTGAGACGAATGGCGATTACTTCCTTGCCCCGGGATGCAACGTCGATGTCGACCTCGCAGCTTGCTCCGTCGTGTCGCGCCGGCGCTGGATCGAACGACACCGTCAGGGTCCGAACGACCCCATCCTGACCGTCGTAGCGGAATCCGAGGCGGTCCCCGTCCCAGCGCGGGTCGTGCAGCAGGCCCCGCCGCTGGGCCATCATGCCGCGGATCTCGAACACGTCCTCGAATTCGGCCGCGAAGGCGAGCTGGAGAGTCAGGTTCGCCGTCTCCGCCGAGTAGTTGTGGATCGCGATTCGGTCGTGCAGCTCGGGCCGGTCGCCGTCCAGCTCGCGGGTCCAGCGGACGGCCAGCCGCTCCTTCGCAATGGACCGCCCATCATCGAGTTCGATCGCCCGATTCGCGAGTTCCAGGAGTGCCGTGTCAGACGACACGGCAACAGCCGCCAGCGGACCCAGATGAGTCCGGTTCATGGTGAGTTCGTAGCCCGAGAGAAACCGCGTGTCATGGTGGTAGAGCCCGTAACCATGGCCCCTCAGGATCGGGATGAGTCCGTCGGGCGGACAGAGAAAGAATGGCTCTCCATCTTTGATGACGACGGCATCGGCGATGCTTTCGACATCCGCCGAGCTCGTCTCGGCAGGGATCGGCCCCGCTCGCTCGCGAGCCGCTTTGGGCGATGGCGACAACGAATGATCAGGTTCGCGCTGAGCGTCGGACCGCTCCGGCACCTGGTCAGCCGCCATTGGGATCGTCGCGCGTCGAACCCGACGGCGATCCAGCGTTCGGCTCGTGCCAGCGCCCACCGTCGGCGATCAGGGTGTCCGCTTCCGCCGGACCCCACGTCGCAGGCTCGTATGAGATCGGTGCCGCGCGAAGGTCCAGGATCTGGTCCACGATCCGCCAGCAGGCCTCGACGGAGTCCTCCCGGGCGAAAAGCAGCTGCTCGCCGTCCATCGCGTCGCCGATCAGACGTTCGTACGGCGGCCGTTCCGAGCCGCCCTCGTGGCGTGCGTACAGCTCGACCGGTTCGCCGACCATCGCCTCCCCGGGTTTCTTGGCCAGCGCACCGAGCGAGATCGACATGTCGGGCGTGAACCGGAAGCGCAGGTAGTTCGCGCCCGCAACAGGCGATTCGTCGAAGACGTCCTGGGGTGGTCGCTTGAGCTCGACGAGCAGCTCCGTTGCGGTGACCGGCAGGCACTTGCCCGTGCGCACAGAGAACGGGACGCCGCCCCAGCGCCACGTCTGTACATCGAGGCGGAGCGCAACATACGTCTCCGTCGTGGAGTCCGGCGCAACCCCCCTTACCGCGCGGTATCCGTGGTACTGGCCGCGGACGACATCCTCCGCCCGCACGGGGCGGATCGAGTCCAGCACCTTGAACTTTTCGTTGCGTATCGCCTCCGTCGTGTGGCCCGACGGGGGCTCCATGGCCAGGATGCTGATCACCTGAAGAATATGGTTCTGGACTACGTCGCGGATCGCTCCGGCCGAGTCGTAGAACGCACCTCGGTCGTCCACGCCGAATGTCTCCGACATCGTCAGCTGTACCGATGAGACATGCTCGCTGTTCCAGATCGGCTCCAGGAAGCGGTTGGCAAAGCGGAAGTAGAGCAGGTTCAGGACGGGTTCCTTGCCGAGGTAATGGTCGATCCGGAAGATCGCATCCTCGCCGAAGACCGAGTGAAGCGTGGCGTTGAGCCGCTTTGCGTCCGCCAGATTCCGCCCAAACGGCTTCTCGACGATGACCCGCGCTCCCTCTGCGCAGCCCGACGATCCGAGGAGTTCGACAGCGGTCCCGAACAGAGCGGGCGGGATTGCCAGGTAGTGGAGCGGGTGCCTGGCCGTGTCGAGCTCCTCGCGTAACGCGGCGAACGTGGCGGGGTCGTCGTCGGAGCCTTTCACGAATCGGAGCGCGGCTTGGAGCCGCTGCAGCGTGGGCGCGTCCACCGAGCCCTGCGCCACGAGGCTTTGCTCGGCCCGGTCACGGAGCATGCCGACGTCGCCGTGGCGGGCGACCCCGATGATCGGGAGGTCCCAGTTCGCGTCCTGGATCAGGCGGGCGAGGGCCGGGAAGATCTGCTTGTGGGCAAGGTCACCGGTCGCCCCGAAGAAGACGAACGCATCGGAG
>JALYXZ010000038.1 GCA_030946825.1 Chloroflexota bacterium
CACGAGATCGACGCCCTCCGCCGACAGGAGGTCGCGCAGCAGGCGTCCGCCGGCATCGGTCCCGGTCGCGGCAACCAGCCGCACCGGCAGGCCGCGCCGGGCGAGCCCGACCGCCACATTCGCCCCCTGGCCGCCGGGACCGACGCTGATCTGCGCCGGGCTGTCGGTTCCCACGGACGGGGCAGACGAGGGTCGAACGAGGACGTCGAGCAGCGCATCACCGATCACCGTCACGCGCCGCATGCGCCACGCGCGCCGTTTATCGGTCAGTGCCGTCCCGGCATCGGTCACCATGGCTTCCGACTGACGTAGCCCTCGTTGGTCGCGTGCCAGAACGCGACCTCCGGATCGGACAGGCGCCAGCACAGCCAGACCCGTTCGCCATCGCGGTCCGCAGGGAAGTCGACCAGGCCCATCTCCAGATCACGGACCTGGATTCCCATGCCCGCCAGAAGGCGGAGCAGCCCGCTGATGCCCTCCGCGACCTCGGCGATCGCGGCTTCCCGGCTTCGCGTCTCGGCCGCGTGATCGGGGCTGCCGTTCAGGTCGGTGTGCGCGCGATGTGCCTGCATCGCGTCGTTCAGGCGGCGCTGCTCGACGGCGAGCTGCAGGAGGGTCGCGCGCACCTGGGGCACGAGCGCGTTGGCCTCGGCCAGCGTGTAGACCCTGTCGTCGGCCGGCATCAGTGTCCGATGGTAGCGCGCTCTGCTAGCATCGGCCCGCCCGCCGGCAGGTCTGCTCCGCTTCGCGACGGCGCCTGTCTGCTGTTCGCTGGAGGCATTGCCTTCACCGATGTCCGACGAGCACCCGCCGCATGGCACCCACGATGGCCCCCGCGGCGGCGACGCCCCGCGCACCGACGAGCCGCAGCACGTGGTGGGCCCCAACGACGAGCATCTGCCCACCGGGCTCGACCCGTACACCGCGTACGACGACTTCAACCTGCCGAGCTACGTCGGCAGCACCACCTTCCAGAAGCTTCCGCTGCTGACCGATGTCGATGCCCTGGCCGCGCTGCGGCCCGACGTGGCGATCATCGGCGCTCCGCTCGATGACGCCGTCAGCAACCGACCGGGCGCCCGCTTCGGCCCGCGCGCCATCCGGGCCGCCACCTACCACTCGGGCTCGCTGAACTCCCTGCAGCTCGATATCCAGCCCTTCGAGTGGCTGCTCGCCGTGGACGCTGGCGATGCCCCGATCGTCCCTTCCGACATCGACCGAGCGCACGCCGTGATCCGCCGCAAAGTGCTGGAGGTCGCGTCGAGCGGTGCGATCCCGATCGTGCTCGGTGGCGACCATTCGATCACGTTTCCCTCGGCGTCGGCGGTGGCCCAGGCGGTGGCGCCGCGCCGGCTGGGCGTCGTCCATTTCGACGCGCACGCCGACACCGCCAACAACACCTGGGGCAACCTCCGCTCGCACGGCACGCCGATGCGCCGCCTGATTGAGTCCGGGGCAGTGGCCGGCCGCAACTTCGTCCAGGTCGGGCTGCGCGGCTACTGGCCGCCGCCCGAGACGCTTGAGTGGATGCGGAACAGCGGACTGCGCTGGCACCTGATGACCGAGATCGAGGAGCGGGGCGCGGAGGCGGTCATCGCCGACGCGATCGCGCAGGCCCTGAACGGCCCGGAGGTGGTGTACCTGTCGATCGACATCGACGTCGTGGACCCCGGCATGGCGCCGGGAACCGGCACGCCCGAGCCCGGGGGCCTGCTCGCCAGAGAGCTGCTGCGCGCCATCCGCCAGATCGTCGCGCAGGTCGAGATCGCCGGAATGGACGTTGTCGAGGTCGCGCCGGCGTATGACGTATCGGATGTGACCGCCGCACTGGCCCACCGATGCGTGATGGAAGCGATCAGTGCCCTCGCAGCGCGCCGCCGGGACCGCGGCGAACCGCCTCGCAGCGCGCGACCGTCTCGCGCATCGGTCAGCGGACCGTGAAGGACGTCTCCCCCGCCGGCGTGCCGTTGCGGTTGACGCGCAGCTTGTAGCTGCCGGGCGTCAGCCCCGAGAAGCGGACCTTGATCCATCCATTGCAGGTCTGCTGGCAGCCGATGCTGGCCAGGTCGCGGCTCGCGTCACCCTGCGACGCGCCGGCCTTGTTCACCAGCGTGACTCCCAGGGTGTCCGATGCGGTGCCCTTGGTGAATCCAACCCAGGCCCACACTTCCCCGCTCGAGACGGTGGTCCCGCTCGAGTCGCAGCCGTTCGGTCCCTGCGGTTCCGAGGCGCAGGGCTGGATCTCCGCGGTGAACCCGTCGGCAAACGTCGTCGGGCTGCCGCTCGGCTGGCCGCTGACGCTGGGTGCGGGTGTGGCAGATGGAACCGCGGTGGCACTGGCCACTACGGTGGCTGACGCCGTTGGCGAGGCCTTGGCCGCGCCGCCGGCGATGATCCGGGAGAGGAGTCCGCCGCCCAACAGCGCGAGGACGGCCAGCACCACCAGCGCACCGATGATCAGGGGCCCGCTGCCGGAACGCCGCGGCTCCTCGGTCGATCGGTAGTACTCGTACCCATCGTCGTCCGGCTCTTCGTACGTGTCCTCGAACGGGACCGGACCGCGGCCGGTGCCCGGAGCGCCGGCGCCCGAAGCCGCGGCGGTCGCGGCGGCCGCACCGGCG
>JALYXZ010000061.1 GCA_030946825.1 Chloroflexota bacterium
AAACCGCGCAACCGGTGGTCCTGCTCGACGACGTGTTCAGCGAGCTCGACGCGGAGCGGGCCGCGCGGGCGCTCGAGCTGCTCATGCAACGCGGCCAGGTGCTGGTCACCATGGCCGACCTGTCCACCCTTCCCAAGCGCCATCGACACAGCGTCGCCGTCTGGCAGGTCGACGCCGGCCAGCTTCGGCTGGCGCCGCGCGTGGCCTGAGCCCGCCGCGTGGGATCGGAAGAGGCCGGAGCCGCCGTCCAGCGAGCGCTGCTGCGCTGCGCGGGACCCGGGGCGGCCGACCATATCGCCCAGGCCCAGGTCCGGCTGGCCTGGCTCGAGGTGATCGAGGCGGCCGGGCTGGCGGGAGGAACGTTCCGCAGCCACGTGACGCGCGTGCGCGGTGGGCTGGCTGCCGTCGAAGCCTCCGAGCCGATCCTTGCTCAGGAGCTCTCCCTTCGCGCCGACGCGTTGGTGTGGGCGGTCAACGAGCGAATGCGGGGTCGACCCGGTGCGACCATCCGACTGGTCGGGATGACCGTCTCGGTGGGTCGTTTCGGCTCCTGACGCGACCCTATAATCCACGCGACCGAGCCGCGCCCGGTTCGGTCGAGTCTCGTCTCCCGTCGCCCCGCCATGGAAGGCCACCGTGAGCAACCGCCTCGCCACCCGAATCGGTCTGGTGCCGGTCGAGGAGCGCGCGAGCGACACCCACGATGTCGTGCGCTTCCACGAGCCGGCCATCGGGTCACTGTCGCGCTCCAAGGGCAGCCTCTTCCTGCTCGCCCAGGTCACCGCCGGCGACCGAGCCCTGGAGCGGGCCGCAACGCAGGCGCTCGAGGCGATCGAGCGGGACTACTACTACGACCTGTCGGTCGGGACGCTCGGAGCCCTGGCCAAGGCGCTGGCGGCTGCCAACCGCCGGCTCTTCCATGCCCGCCGGTCGCTCGGAATCCCGCGGCGCGGATCGGTGAGCGTGATCGCGGTGGTCGTGCGCGGGCGCGACGCGCACGTCGCCAAGCTGGGGCCGGCTGCCGCAGTGATCGTTCGCCAGGGACGCATGTACGAGCTGCCGCCCCCGCCGGCGGTCCGCGAGCAGGATCCGATGCACCGCGAGCGGCGCGTCGCCGCGACGCTGGGCGAGGCGCTGGCCATCGAGCCCTACACCTGGCAGGGCGAGCTCGTGTCCGCAGACCGCCTGGCGCTCGTCAGCCGCAACCTGGCGCAGGTGGTCGGCGTCGAAGAGCTGAAGGCGGCGTTGGCCGGGCTCCGTCCGGCCGCCGCGGCGGAGCATCTGCATCAGCTGTTCGCGACGCGTGGCGGGCGTGGCTCGGACGGTCTGCTGGTGATCGAGATCGAGGAGGTGCCTGCCACCGCCACCACGCGCCAGCTCGAGCCGGTCCGCGCGGCTGAGCCGCTCGCCGGTCTTCCGGATCAGAGCCCGGTGCCGCTCGCCGACGCGCTGGGCGCCTTCTTTGGGCGCGTGGCAAAAGCCATCGACCATGGGCAGGCGACGATCGCGCGCGGCGTCCTGGTCCTGATGAGTTGGGTCCTTGCATTCGTGCCGCGCCGCCCGGTCGAGTACCCGCGCAGGGTGGCACGCACTGCGCTGCGCGAGGAGGGGCGCCGCCGCCGGCTCGGGGCGCTGGCGATGGTCGGCGTCGCGCTGCTGACCGCCATCGGCGTGACTGTCGCCAGCCTGCCGAGCGCGCGGCCCACCGATGCGATCCCACGTCTCGAGGTCGCGCGCGCCGCGATCCAGCAGGCGGAGGCGGCGATGGCTCGGGTGGAGCGCCGGGTCGACGGCCAGGACTTGATAGCCCGAGCTCCCGACCAAGCCAAGGGGCTGCTGAACGATGCGTTCCTGGCCCTGCAGCGGGCGGCGGCGGCAGGGGTCAGTGACCAGGCGCTCGAGCCGCTCCGGGCACGCGTCGAGGGCCGCCTGGACGCGGTGTACCGAGTCGTGCGTCTCCGAGACGTGGCCACCGTGGTCGACCTGGCATCCGGCTTCGATGGCGTACAGCCGGCCCGAATGGTGACCGCCCGCGACGCGACGCTGTGGATCGTCGACGACGGCCGCGGCCGCGTGATCCGCGTCGACCCGGCACGGCGGACGGCCAGGACGGTTTATCGGGCCGGCGAGCGTCTCGACCGCGGCACCGCCGCCGCGCCGTGGCTGATCGCGACCGCCGCCACCGACGTGGTGGTCATCGATCGTCAGCGGCAGGCGTGGCGCATCGACCTGGTGCAGCAGGTGCCGCACCGGATGGTGCTCGCCGGCGTGGAAGCGGTCAGCGACCGGACCAGCCTGCTGGCCGCACTGCAGCATCGGCCGCCGCTCCAGATCTTCAACCTGTATCTCGTCGACGGCCGCGATGGCTCGGTCAGGAAGTGGACGCCGCCGGCCGTCATTCCCGTCCAGTTCCCCCAGCCGCCGCAGAGCTATTTGAGCGCGCGCCCGGACCTGTCGCCGGCCGACGCGCGCGACCTGATCGTGGATGCCAATCTCTGGCTCCTGCAGTCGCGGACCATGACCCGCGTGAACTTCGGGACGCCGCTGCCGCAGACTGAATACTCGCTCGATCCGCCACCGGACGGTGACGTGCGCCCTCATCTCGACTACCGGCTCGTCGACGCGGCGTCGATCGGCGATCGAGACCTCTTCTTCGTCTACGACGCGGCCAACGGGCGGATCCTCGCCTTCCAGCGCGGGGACGGCGCCTTCGTCAAGCAGTGGCTGGCGCCGCGCACGGGGCCGGAAGCCGAGCTGCTGGGCTCGGTGCACGGGTTATCGGTGGCCTCGGTGCCCGACGGGCCTCCGGTCGCGCTTCTGCTGGCGGGCTCCCGGATCGTGCGGATCGTCCTCGAGTAGCCTCCACTAGAATCGGGGGGTCATGCGGCTGATCGAGATGGTGGTCGAGAGCGTGCGCGTGCACATGCTCTCCAGTCAGCACGTGGTCATCCTCAAGGAGACCGAGCGTGATCGGTACCTCCCGATCTGGATCGGGCCGGCGGAGGCCAACGCGATCGCGATGCGGCTTCAGGGCCTCACCGCGGAGCGGCCGCTGACCCACGACCTGCTGGTCAGCATCATCGCCGGCCTGAACAGCAGCCTCAGCCGGGTGGTTGTGACGCACGTCACCGATGGCACCTTTCACGCGCGCCTCTACCTGGAGACCGGCGACGGCAGCGAGGCGGAGGTCGACTCCCGAACCTCCGACGCGATCGCCCTCGCCGTGCGCACCGGCTCCACGATCTACGTCGACGAGCGCGTCCTGGACGAGGCGGCGGTGGAGCCCGAGCACGAGGATTCCGGCGACGGCGAGGAGAAGCTGGCCGTCTTCCGCGATTTCGTCAATTCGCTCGACATCGACCTCGAGAGCGGCGGCAAGGGCACGGCCGAGGAGGGCTGACCGGCCGCGGCGGCCGGTCGCGGGATCTCAGGCGGGGCGATGTCCACGGGGCGTGCCGAGGACCGCGCCCGGGTTGCGCCACAGCGCGAGTCGAAGCCGCCCGAGATCCCGAAAGGTGCGCATGATCTTGCCGATCGACGCCCCGGTGTTCGTGCCCGCCGCGCGCGCGTAGTGGTGCACGCCGACCTGGGCCATTCGGACGCCGCGTGCGCGCAGCTTGATGAGCAGCTCGGCCGACAGGAACGGCCCATCCGCCGCGAGCGGGAGACCGTCGAACACCTCGCGGCGAAACAGCTTCATGGCGCAGTCGATGTCCCGGACCCGCAGGCCGAAGGCGGCGGAGACGATGGCGTTGTACGTCTTGGCGATGAAGATTCGGTGGAACGGATCCCGACGCTTGATGCGGAAGCCGATCACCGCGTCTGCCGGGCGTTCAGGGCGTTCGAGTCGTTCGAGGAGGCGATGCATCTCCTTCAGATCGAACTGGAGGTCGCCGTCGGAGAAGCCGATCAGCTCGCCTCGCGCCTGCTCGAAGCCTGCCTTGAGCGCGCCGCCGTAGCCGCGGTTCGGCTGATGGTGCACCCGGACGCGCGGGTCAGCCGCCGCCAGGCGGTCGGCGATCTGCGCGGTGCGGTCCGTGGAGCCGTCATCGACGACCAGCACCTCCATCGACTCCACCAGCGGCCCGATCTCGCCGAGCGCTCGCCGCACCGTTTCCTCGACGTTCTCCTGCTCGTTGTAGGCGGGGAAGAAGAAGGTCAGGCGCGGCCGGCCGATAGCTTCGGATTCGGTCACTCAGCGGTCCTCGATGCGGAGCAGTTCGGTGTAGCCGGCATAGGTTGGCACGGTGGTCGTGGTGTAGAAGAGCAGGATCCGCTGCAGCTCCCAATCCGGCGCAACCAAGAACACCGGGCGCTTGCCGAGGAAGGCGCGGATCGCGCCGTCGATCGTACCGTAGCCGTCATCGAGGATATTCCGCTCGTCGATGATCTTGACATCGGGCCGCTCGCCGTTGATCCAGCGGTGGTACCAGAGCGTGGTGCTGTAGCTCCACCAGCTGATGACCACCGCGTCCGGCGGCAGCGCGGCGTAGACGCTCTTCGCCCACCGATCGGGGTCGGTGTAGGCGCTCTGGTCGCGCTCGGCGTAGTGGATCACGAGCGAGGCGGCGGGCAGCAGGGCGGCGAGCGCGAGCACGGCCACCGCCGCGACGCTGGCCATCGTCCGGCGCCCCGCGATGGTCGCGAAGCGCCGTGACGCGATCGCGGCCGCCCTGGCGCAGACGACTGCCAGGGATGCGATGGCGACCGCCAGCAGCAGGGCCGCGACCAGGACGCTGAGCATGTAGTAGCGGTCGATGTCGCCATCCTGGAAGTTGAGCGAGTAGTAGACGTTGGCGGCCACCAGCGAGGCGAGGAAGATGAACGCTCCCAGGCGCCGAACGGCGAGCGTCGCGGCACCCATGGCGACCACGATCCAGCCCGGGCCGATGAGCTGCGCGGCGAGCACGCTCTCCGCCTTGCGCCATTTGTCGCCGAAGAAGTCGAACGGGTTCGCGAAGTTGTCGAACAGGCCCTTGAACTGCTCGGCGAAGACGAGGTATTTCACCTTCTCCAGGGTCGTCGGCCGAGCGTAGAAGAGGGGCGGCTCCGGCGGGATCAGCGCTCGGATCGGGATGTAGAGGTACACGGCCAGGCCGACCAGCAGCAGTCCGGCGCAGGCGATCACTAGCTTCCATCGACGCCAGATGCCGGGGGCGACGAGCACCACCCAGAAGGCGATCCCGAAGGCCATCAGCCCGATGAGCGGATGGTTTCCCATGCCGAGCCCAAAGACGAGGCCGGCAGCCATCAGCCAGCCGCCCGCCCGGGGCCCGCCCTTCACCTCTGCGTCCCGCCAGCAGAAGAGGAGCCAGATGATGAGGGCGGCGAGCAGGATGTGGAGCGCGTGGACGTCGGCGCGCAGCGCGTTCTTCCATGGCTCGGAGGCAAAGGCGAACGCGAGCCCCGCGATGCCGGCCGATGACGCGACCAGCAGGCGGTTCCGCTCTCCGATCAGGTGCGCCGAGATGGCCACCACCAGGCCGGCGGTCAGCGACAGGCAGACCGCGGACATCAGGTTCATGCGCCACGCGACCGAGCCGATCGGCAGCTGGCTCCAGAGCCATCCGATCAGGGTGTAGGTCGGGAAACCAGTGGGATGAAAGATGGAGAGCGTGTGCGGCACCGTCTGCGCCTCTGCGGTGTCCCAGAATCCGGTCCCCGGCAGGAGCGTTCGCAGGTAGATGCCAAAGGTGAAGAAGGCAACCGCGGCCGCCGTCCAGGCGACGGGCGGAGAGGCGTACGGGAGCCAGGAGCGCTCGGGTTGCCGGTGCCGAGGCCGCGGGCGACTCGCGCTGGGCCGCCGCCGCGCTGAACGGTCGGGGGACGGTTGTATACTCACCGCCACCTTGGCGCGCGACACCAACGGACGTCGTTGACGACGACGCCCGCTCCGATGACCCGCGACTCCGTGAGGCGGCGGGGCGCGAGGCCATCACTCGCCGGTCTCGATTGGGACGGCGCGAAGGCTCTCCTGGCGCTGCTGCTCGTCGGCCTGTTGCTGCGTGCCTTCATCGCGGGTGTCCTCCTGCCGCAGAGCGGCTTCCGGATCGACATCGGGGACTTCACCGCCTGGGCGCAACGGCTGGTCGTGACCGGGCCGGGCGGATTCTACGAGACCGGCTACTTCAGCGACTATCCGCCCGGATACATGTACGTCCTGTGGGCCCTCGGTTCGCTCGGCGCGGCGCTCAGGCCGCTCGTTGGCTCGGACATCACGTCCGGGCTGGTCAAGGTTCCGGGGATCCTGGCCGACATCGGCGTGGCTGCCCTCCTGTACGCGCTCGTACGACGGTTCGCCGACGACCGCGTGGGGCGGTGGAGCGGTCGCGCGGCGCTGCTCGCAGCAGGCATCTACCTGTTCAACCCCGGCACGATCTTCAACTCGGCGGTCTGGGGGCAGGTCGACTCGGTCGGGAGCCTGGCCATGCTGGCCGCGATCTACGTCCTGGCCAGCGGCCTCACCGAGGTGGCCGCCGTCCTCGCCGTGGTGGCGGTGCTCATCAAGTTTCAGACCGGGCTGCTGATCCCGATCGTCGTGGTGGTCGGCATCAAGCGTCACCTGTTCGGGCGCTCCAGCGACCCGGCGCTGGACGGCACGCGGGATCCAACGCGCGTCCTCACCTCCCTGGCGGCCGGGATGGCGGCGATGGTGGTGCTGATCCTTCCGTTCGGGATGGCAATCTGGGCGCCGGGTGACCCGAGCCACAGCCTGATCGGCAAGCTGCTCGAAGCGGCGGGCACCTACAACGGCCTCTCGATCAATGCCTTCAACCTGTGGCGTAACCCGTTCGGCGGGGTTGCCGGCTTCCAGGACTGGGGGAATGACCAGGGGACGGCGCTGGCGATCGGCTCACTGACTCTCACCTGGCAGACGCTCGGGACGATCCTCTTCCTGGCGGTCGCACTCTTCGCCCTGTGGCAGCTCTGGCGTCGCGACGATCTCGCCGGCCTGCTGCTCGCCACCCTGACCATGTCGGTCGCCTTCTTTGCGCTGCCGACGCGCGTTCACGAGCGCTACCTGTTTCCGGCGCTGGTGCTCGCCGCCCCGCTGATCGCGCGGAATCGACGCTGGCTGGTCCTGTACGCGGCGCTGTCGGTGTCGTTCTTCCTGAACGTGTACTGGGTCTATTCCGCGGACTGGTCGTTCGCCGGGCAGGGGGTACTCAACCCCGGCGCGGGAGGCGGACCGATGCCGCGCGATCCGCTCCTCGACGCCGTCTTCTTCTCGCAACCGGGCCTGTACCTGATCTCGTTCGGCATCGTGGTCGCGCTCGGCTGGATCCTGGTCCAGGGGGCGGCCCTGGCGAGGGAGCGCCCTCGCCCTGTGCCCGATGGGCCTGCCGCCCTTGCCACTGACGCGGCGGCTGCCGCTCCGCTTGCCGCCGACGACCCGCCCGAGGGCGCCGAGCCGGACGTCATCGCGCCGCCGCTCGAGGCGGCCCCACCGCGTGCGCGCTGGCGGCGGCTGAGCTGGCTGCGGGCAGACCCTCACGATCCCCTCTTCCGCGAACCGGGCCGCCGCCTCGACCGGCTGGATGCCGTGCTGGTGGCGGGCTTCATCCTGTTCGCCCTCGTCTTCCGTGTGTGGCGCCTCGACATCCCTCGCTCTATGCACTTCGACGAGGCCTACCACGCTCGCTCCGCCGCGGAATGGCTCGCCGATTGGGAGCACGGCTGGACTCGCGACGTGTACGAGTGGACCCACCCGATGCTGGCCAAGTACCTGATCGCGGCCGGGATCGTGGTGGCCGACCCGAACAAGGTGGTCGGGCGCCAGGAGCTCGACGCGCCCGCGCCGGCGATGGCGGTCGCGCCGCGACGCAGCTCGATCGGTCATCCGCGCTCGGTCGTGTTCGTGGGCGGCAACGGGCCACGCATCGAGGCGCTCGACGCACTCACCGGGGAGCGGCTCGCCACTTGGAATGCGGCGGCGCCGGTGGCCAGCCTGGCGTACGACGAGGACGGGCAGCGCCTGCTCGTTGGCCTCGCGACACGAGGAGATGTGCAGGCCTACGAGCTTGGCCGCTTTCTGAGCCTGACAGGTCCGCGCGCTCCGCCGGCGCAACTGCCTGCCATCCCCAGCCGTCTGCGGGCGGTCAGCCAGATCGTGGTGGCCAGTGGCGACTCGCTGCTCGTGTTGCGCGGCCCGGACGGAATCTCAGAGCTCGAGCGTGCCACCGGTGTGCACATCGCCAGCAGCGGCCTCGTTTCGTCGGCCGTCGGGTACCTGCCTGCGGCGGGCGCGGCCGGGGCCGCCGGTGCCCAGGTGGCGGCGGTCGACCCCGCCCGCCGAGCGCTGGTCCTGCTCGACGCCAAGAACCTCAAGGTCCTGAAAGACAGCGCCGGCACGGAGATCGGGGTCAAGGCCCTGCCCGCCGCGCCGAGTGGCCCCCTGCTGGTACAGGGCACCGGCGAGGAGCAGCAGATCTTCGTCCCGGTGGGGCCGCTTCCCAAGAACGACCAGCACCCCGCCGTGCCCGCCGGCCTATCGGTCTTTCGCGGCTCGACCGGACAGCTGACCGACACGGTGCCGCTGCCGGCGCCGGCGCGGGCGCTGGCATGGCAGTCCGTCGCCAACATCGTGTACGTCGCCGGGCCGGATGCGGTGTGGACGGTCGAGCCCCACGGCGACGGTCCGCCGGCGAGCACCGGGTTCGCCCTCTTCGACACGACCGCGGTCGGTGGCCAACCCCTCGCCATGGGCCTCGACATCAGCGACAACGCACAGGGCGACGACAACGCCCATCTGCTGGTGACGACCCAGACCCCGAGTGGATCGCAGCTGGTGACCGTCGACGCCGGCAGCAACGCGTTCGCCTGGCGCATCGCCGGAGTCGTCTTCGGCTCGATCCTGGTGGCGCTGATCTACCTGCTCGCCGCCACCATGTTCCGCCGCCGGAGCATCGCGATCCTGGCGGCGACGTTCGTTGCGGTCGATGGCATGAGCTACGTGATGAGCCGGATCGCGATGAACGACATCTTCACCGCGACCTTCATCGTCGGCGCGTACCTCCTCTTCTGGCTGATCTGGTCGGGGCGCTGGGC
>JALYXZ010000065.1 GCA_030946825.1 Chloroflexota bacterium
ACGCCGCAGGCCGCCCCCGGCGCGACGAACTGCGCGGCCGATCCGTACCATGGGACCGGGGTCGGCAGCCAGGGTTGGTACCAGCTCAGCTCAGGCTTGCCGGCCGGGAAGTACCGGCTCAATGTCCAGACCAGCGACCCGAGCAACAACACGGTGGCCGCGGAGAACCTGTTCTCGATCTACGTCAAGTCGCCCGGCAAGCCGCGCGTCTACGGCGGTGGCCGCATGGCCGCCTACACGAACGTCGAGAACAGCGGCCAGGTTTTCTACCTCGCCCAGATCGACAAGGTCCATGCCGGCAAGACGATGGAGATCACCCTCTTCGACCCCGGTGACGTGTCGGGCGACGCCTACCTGAAGATCCTCAGCCCGGATGGCAACACCTACACGCCGGCCACCTTCGACTACGTGTCCGACGCCCAGTGCACCGGGTCGAGCGACGCGTGCAGCGCCACCGGCAGAACGCAGATCCACACCCACAGCTCGGCCGGCAGCGCCTTCAACAACACGGTGGTGACCATCTCCATCCCGCTCCCCAGCACCTACGGATCGACCGGTCTGACACCGCCCGGCGAGACCGATCCAGGCTGGTGGAAGATCGAGTACGACGTGGTGGGCGGTAACGACACCACGACCTGGGAGGTCAACATCCGGGGCAACCCGGTCCGCCTGGTCGTGCCCTGACCGATGTGGACCGGCCGCGGCGGGGGAAGTACGTACGGCCTCGCGACGGTCGTGAACCTCGACCGCGGCACCATCGTTGCGGAGCGCTGCCGCGTCGCCCGCTCGCTGCTGCGGCGCGTGCTGGGGCTGCATCTGCTGCCGCCCCTGGCTGAGGGAGACGCGCTCCTTCTTCCCCGCGCCAGCTCGATGGACACCACATTCATGCGCTATCCCATCGACGTTGCTTTCCTGGACAAGGTGGGGGTCGTGCGCCGCACGGTCGACTCGATGCCGCCGTGGCGCATGGTTGCCTGGGCGCGGGGAGCGCGCGACTGCCTCGAGCTGCCCGCTGGCGCGCTGCGTGCATCCGCAACCACGGTCGGTGACCGACTCGCTGTGCGACCGATGAGCGAGGGGTAAGCCGCCGGTAAGGACCGCTCGGCAGGCTACGGTCATGCGCTTCGCTGACCTCCTCCTTCCGCCCGCCTGCGCTGGATGCGGGCGGTACGGGACACTCCTCTGCTCTGGCTGCCAGCGGATCATGAGTCCGGCCGGCAACCCCGCGGACCGCTTCCTGGGCGGCGACGGCGGCACCGTGATCGGGGAGCACCTGGTCCTGGCCATGGCGGCGCTCGCGTACGAAGGTGCCCTGCGACGCGCGATGCAGCGCCTGAAATACGGCGGCGCGGCGCGGCTTGCAGGGCCGCTTGCCACCGCTGCGCTTCCCGTGCTCGGGCGCCTGCTGCAGGTCAGCGGGCCGGCTCCGCTGGTGCCCGTTCCGCTGCACCCGAGCCGACTGCGAGCTCGCGGCTACAACCAGGCCCAACTGCTCAGCTCCGCCCTTGCCCACGGTGCGGGTCTGCAAAGCCTGGATCTCCTCGTGCGCACGCACGCTACCGAGCGGCAACACCGATTGAGCAGGGTTGCGCGCCTCCACAACCTGCGAAATGCCTTCTCGATGGCCACCGACGCACGCCCGCCACCGGTGGTCATCGTGGTCGACGACATCCTGACCACCTCCGCCACGCTGGAGGCATGTGCCGGGGTGCTGCGGTCGGCGGGCGTGGACCGGGTGTATGGGTTCGCCATCGCGCGCGAGGTCTGAGCCCGCGGCGCCACTCTTCGCCGGCGGGCGTTCCCTCGCATCTCGGTGCTACCGTAGATCGTCCACCGCATCAGCGAGGGTGACGTGAAGACACAGGTGACGGCGCGTAACCTGGAGCTCACCGATCGGCTTCGGCAGGAGGTCGAGCGCAAGCTCCGGCGACTCGACCGGATCACCCACCCGGACTCGGACGCGAGCGTCGAGCTGATAGCGAACGCATCGCACGCCGCGGATGCTTCTCACGTGGCGGAGGTCACCCTTCAGACGCGCGGCACACTGGTCCGCTCGGTCGCGTCCGGATCGACCGCCATGGCGGCTCTCAATCTGGTGATCGACAAGCTCGAGCGCCAGGTGGTCCGCGAAAAGGAGCGACCGCGCAGCGTGCGCGAGCGGAATGCGGACGAGGCCACTGCGGTGCTTGCCCGCGAGGCTGTCCGCAGCCTGCCAGAGGGTGACGGGTGGTCGCGTGGCGGTTCAGCTGAAGACAGGCCAGGGGTCGTCAAGGTCAAGCGCCACGACATGGCTCCCATGTTCGAGGAGGACGCGATCGCTCGCATGGAGGAGCTGGGTCATGCGTTCTTCATCTTTCTCAACGCGGAGTCCGACGCGCTGAACGTCGTCTATCGGCGCCTGGATGGCCGCTACGGCGTCATCGAGCCGGTCCTTCCGCGCCCGCGCTCCAAGGCCCGTCAGTAGATGCTGGGCAGCAGCAGCAGGGCGGCCACCAGCACCATGAGCGAGATGAAGAAGACCAGCAGCGCGATGGTCAGGAGGTCCGCGCCCCGGTTGGGCTCACCGACCTCGGCGACCGGATGCGTGGCTCCCTCGGCCGGCTTGGCTTCCTCGGCCGGCCTGGCCCACCCGGCCGGCTTTGCTTCCCCAGCCGGCCTGGCTCCGGCCGAGGGGCGCGGGGGAGCGGCAGCCCGCTTGCGGGGCTGACCTTCGGCGCCGTCTTCCATGACCCGCACGCTACCAGAGCGCCAGCCCCGGCGCCGCCTCAGCTGGCCGGCCGATGCCCCGCGGGTCGGGATGCACCTCGGGGTGGGAAGCGGCCTCATGAAGGCTGCGCGCCGCGCTCGGCAAATCGGCTGCACCGCGCTTCAGGTCTTCAGCGACAACCCCACCGCGTGGCGGAGACGGCCGCAGCCACCGGCCGACGCGGCGCGCTTCGTGGAGTTCTGCCGCCGCGAGGGGATCGGGCCGATCGCTGTGCATGCCAGCTACCTTCTCAACCTTGCCGGCAGCGAGGAGCCATTCGCGTCGCAGTCGCGGGAGGGTCTGCTGCACGAGATGCAGCGCGCGCCGGCGTACGGCGCCAGCCTCGTCAACGTCCACGTCGGGTCACATCGCGGCGACGGCGGGACGGCCGGCCTTCATCGCGTGGCTGCCGCGGTCCGCTCGATCCTCGCAGAGTCTCCCGCGGGCGTGCGGCTGGTGCTGGAGAACTCGGCTGGCGGCGGGGATTCGGTCGGGGCCACCATCGAGGAGCTCGCCGAGCTGTTGATCGCGACCGGCGACATCGGTCAGCGGTTGGCCTTCTGCCTCGACACCGCCCACCTCTGGGGCGCCGGCTACGACATGGCGACCGCGGAGGGAGCTCTGGCAGTGGTGGATCGCTTTTCCGAGCTGATCGGGCTCGAGCGTCTCGCGCTCGTCCACCTGAATGACTCCAAGTCCGCGCGTGCCTCTCGCACCGACCGGCACGAGCACCTGGGAGCCGGCCAGCTTGGACCCGTCGGGCTGGCGGCCGTGCTGCGCGATCCACGCCTGCGCGGAACGACCTTCATCATGGAGACGCCGGGCATGGATGAGGGGTACGACGCCGTCAACCTCCGGCGCGCACGCCTGCTGTACGCGGGAAGCATGCCGCTTCCGAGGCTGCCGCCGGGGGCGTTCCGGCTCGACCGCCGCTCGACGCGCAGATTCTCTCGGTCCCGGGGCGGGCGGGCATTGGCTCCGGCGAGCCGGGCCGCCGATGAGCCCGTGCCCGGCCGGGCCTCTGGTTAGCGGCGTCCCAGGCTGTTGGTGCCGCCCGAGCCGTTCGAGCCCGTCGGCTGGCCGTTGCGCAGGCGGCGACTCCGCAGCGTGACGTAGGCCTGCATCAGCTCGCGGACATCGGCCTCGGTCAGGATGTCGTCACCGCGCAGCGCGTACTCGACCCGGGTGGTCGGCAGCACCTGACGCGATGACAGCGTGGCGAAGTAGGCCGGTCCATCGGCATCGTCGCGGATCTCGCGGAGGCCGCGCGCAAGCTTGGTCGCTGTCCCCAGCGACGGCATGCGATCGCCCTTGATCAGGCGCGAGATGGTGGAGTGATCCACCCCAGACTGCAGGGCGAGCTGGCGCTGGCTCATCTTCTTCTCCCGCAGCTGGCTGCGAAGCCAGCTGTTGAAGGAGCGCGGCGTCTGTAGGGTCATGCATCCGCCAGCTGCGGCTCGATGCCACCTGGCTTGGCGCGGCGGTGGTTCCTTCGAGCACCGGCAGCATCCCAGCGGGCCCTTTGCCCCTCAATGGGACTTCCGTACCGAGCCCGACCGCCGGCTGTCGGGATGCCGCATGGGCCTCTCAGCCCGGCGTCTGCGGCTCCGCACCGGACCCTGCCACCCCGGCCAGGTGAGCGCGCCGAACCATCCCGCTGAGCGCGTACAGCACGCCGCCGATGATGATCACGGTCAGGATGCTGACCCCCCAGTCAACCGCGGCCACCGCAAGGCCGAACTCCGGGGGGACGCCGTACAGGCTCAGCGCGCCGACCACCCCGGCCTGCACGAAGCCGATGCCTGCCGGCGTGAGCGGCACAGCCGTCAGGAGCGAAGCGGCAAGCGCGACGAACACCGACGAGCTGATGCCCAGGCCGACCGCCGGAATCGCCAGGGCCTTGATCACGAAGTAAACGCGGAGTCCCTCGAGCAGCCACACGGCGGCGGTCGCGGCACCGATGACCGGCAGTGTCCGCAGGGTCAGCGCGCCGGTGCTGCCGTGGTGGAAGCTCTCATACATCTTCCCGATCCTCGAGGGCAGAATGGCCGTCAGCCGGCGGCCCTGGAAGCGCAGCACGACCACCAGCACCACCAGGGCCGCCGCGATCAGGAAGCCGATCAGGAACAACGTGTCGACCTCCGGGCGGTTTCGGCCGCGGAAGCTCCAGAACCCGGCGGCGAGCGCCAGGGCGAAGATCACGACGATGTCGGCGATTCGCTCGATGAAGATGGTGCCCACCGTCCGGGAGATGGGCGCGCCGTAATTTCCCTTGAGCAGGTAGGCGCGATACAGATCGCCCAGCTTGGCGGGCACCACGCAGTTCACGAACCACGACAGGAACACGATCTCGATCGATGGCCGAAGCGGCAGCTCGGTCCCAACTCGCCGGAGGATGTAGGCCCACCGGAAACCGCGCAGCGGGAACGTCAGGTAGTAGGCGACGGCGGCCGCCAGGAGAAGCGCGGGGTTGGCGCGCGACACCGCGGCCAGCGTGCGGTCCAGGTTGGCTCCCAGCACCCGAACCAGCAGGTAGATGAGCACGATCCCGAACACGATCGAGCCGATGGTGCGCAGGTTGAGGACGCGGCGCGCGAGGCTTACCTGGCGTTCGGGGATCGTCGCCGAGACGGGCGCGTCGAGGAACTCTTCAGGCTCATAGATCGAGTGACGATGGGGGTGCTCCCCGGCCGGATGAGGGCTGTCGGTGGTTGGGGCTCCGAACGGGGGTGGTTGACGCTCGCTCATCCGCGCTCAGCCGCGATCCGCGCTGGCGTCCGGATCGTCCGGCTTCGGCAGCTCCGCGGGACGCGGTGCGTGGATCGGTTCCTGCTCCACCCTGGCCGGTGCCTCCGGCCCCAGCACCGGCGCGGTGGCCGTCTCACGTCCGAGCCGCTTGCGAAGTAGGTTGCTCCACACCGCCCAGCGGGTGGTGAGATGGATGAAGACCGAGGACCGCGAAGCGTGCCACTCGTTCTGGGGCAGCACCGCCTTCAGCTCGCGGGCGGTGGCGAACTGCGGCAGGACATTGCAGCTCATCGCGATCTCGAAGCTCGAGTGACTGTCGCTGGCGGCAATGCCCGGGATCCCGTGCTCCGCTGCGAACTCTGCCGCCCTGAGGTTGTGCCGCTGCAACGACACGCGGCTGTTGAAGACCTCGACCGTGTCGATCTTCCCGGCCTGCGCGAGCGCCACCAGCGGGCCGGGCCGGATGTGCGACTGTCGAAACGGGTCGAAGGGATGTGGAATCGACACCAGGCCACCCTGGGAGTGGATCGCGTCAGCGGTCTCGTCGGCGCTGAGCCCGCGGGGAATGGTGTGCTCCAGGAACAGCCCGACGATCTCCCCGTCAGATGTCGAAACCTCCTCTCCAAGGATCACCACCAGCTGATCAGCGAGGCCCAGCTCCGCGACCTTGTCGCGAACCGCAATGGCGCCCTCCACGTTGTTGTGGTTGGTGATTGCCACGTGGGTCAGCCCGCGCTCAAGCGCGACGCGGATGAATTTCTCCTCCGAGAGGATCGAGTCGCGGCTGAAGCGAGTGTGAATGTGGAAGTCGGCGCACACCGGGCGGCTGTTGATCCCGCTGCCGCCCGTGCGTTCCCGCGGCCGGGCGCGGGAGGCGGTGGCCGATGTCGCCGTCATGACGCACTCACCAGGCTCCGCCGGAAGGCGGGGAGCTGCTCGAGCGCGCGGCCGGTGCCAACCGCCACCGAGTTGAGGGCGTTCTCGGCGACGTGACACGGGATCCCGGTGACCTGGGTGAGCATCGTGTCGAAGTTGCGCAGCAGGGAGCCGCCGCCACTCATCACCATTCCCTTGTCGATGATGTCGCTCGACAGCTCGGGCGGCGTCTGCTCCAGCACATTCCGGACGGCGGCAATGATCTGTTGCATCGGCTGCTCGATCGCCTCGGTCACCTCGGCGGAGGTGATCGGGATGGTGCGCGGCAGGCCCGCGATCATGTCCCGTCCCTTGACCTCGATGCTGAGCGGCACGTCCAGCGGCAACGCGGAGCCGACCTGGATCTTGACCTCCTCCGCGGTCCGATCGCCGATCATCAGGTTGTACTTGCGCCGGATGTAGTTCGTGATCGCCTCGTCGAACTTGTTGCCACCGACTCGCACCGATGCGGAGACCACGATCGCGCTGAGCGCAATGACCGCGATCTCACTCGTCCCACCCCCGATGTCGATGATCATGTTGCCGCTCGGGCCGCTGATCGGAACGTTCGACCCGATCGCGGCCGCCAGCGGCTCCTCGATCAGGAACGCATCCCGCGCGCCAGCCTTGAGCGCGGCATCCCGGACGGCGCGCTTCTCGACGCTCGTCACCCCGGATGGGACGCTGATCATCACGTCCGGCCTGAACTTGAAGATGCGCCCACGAGCCACGCGCTGCAGGACGTAGCGGAGCATCGCCTCGGTTATCACGTAGTCGGCGATCACCCCATCCTTCATCGGTCGGATGGCGCGCACGTTCTGCGGGGTGCGGCCGATCATCTCGCGGGCCTGCTCTCCAACCGCCACCACGCGGTTGTCGTCCTCGCTGATGGCCACCACGGAGGGCTCGTTCAAGACGACGCCCTTGCCCTTGACGTAGACGAGGATGTTGGCGGTTCCGAGGTCGATCCCGATCTTCATGCACGCATCGCCGCAAGCAGGTTCCAGGCTCCGGGGGCGCCCGAAGTATACCGATCGGACCGGCCCGGCCCGCCCGATCCGGGGCTTCGCATCGGGACCGCCGCGCCTACCATCGGTCTGTGCCCGAAGGCGACACGATCTATCGCACCGCAACCGTCCTGCGCTCTGCGCTTCTGGGGCGGGTCGTCACCGCCGCCCGCGCACGCCCAGGCCCCGGTCTCGCCCGTGTGCCGGATCTCGACCGTCTGGTCGGGCAGACGGTCACCGGGGTCGAGTCGCAGGGCAAGCACCTGCTGATTCGCTTCTCGAACCACCTGACGCTGCGCACCCACCTTCGCATGCGCGGCTCGTGGCACCGATACGCGCCGGGCGAGCCCTGGCAGCGGCCGGCGGCTCAGGCGACCGTCGTGCTCGAGACAGCGCAGGCGATCGCGGTCTGCTTCAGCGCACCGGCCGCGGAGCTGCTGTCCGACGCCGAGCTGGCGCGCCAACCGGTGCTCCGCGCTCTCGGCCCGGACCTGCTTTCTGCGGACTTCGACACCGATGAGGCCGTGCGGCGGCTCCGCGAGCTGCGCGGGCTCGAGATCGGCGACGCCCTCCTCGATCAGCGGGCGGTGTCCGGGATCGGGAACGTCCACAAGTCCGAGGCGCTCTTCTTGGAGCGCGTGAATCCCTTCACTCCGCTCGCGGCGCTGGCCGATGAGACCCTGGGTGCCGTGCTCGCCACCGCCCGCCGGCTGCTTGCCGCCAACGTCGGCGGTGGGCGACGCGTGACAACCGGGCTCTCGCGCCCGGGCCAGGGCCTGTGGGCCTACGGTCGGGCCGGCCGGCCGTGTCGGCGCTGTGGCGCCCTGGTGCGCACCGCCCGGCAGGGAGAGCTTGCACGCACCACATACTGGTGCCCGCGCTGCCAGCCAGAAGCACCCCGTCCAGCTGAGCGCCGGTTCTGAGTAGCCGGCGGCGGCGGCCCCCCTACGCGTCGATGCGGTGGATCTCGGCGCCGAGCGCGACGAGCTTCGACTCGATCTGCTCGTAGCCGCGGTCGACATGCTCGACCCCGGAGATGACGCTCGTCTCCTGGGCGGCGAGCGCGGCCAGCACCAGCGTGGCGCCGGCCCGCAGATCGGAGATCTCCACCTCGCGGCCACGGAGCGGCGTCGGGCCGGCGACCCGCGCGCGGCGTGCGTCCACCACCTCGATGATCGCGCCCATCTTGCACAGCTCGGTGGTGTAATCGAGGCGGTCCTCGTAGATCGTCTCGTGGATCGTCGACTCTCCCTCGGCCTGGGTCATCAGCACCGCCGTCGGTGCCTGGAGGTCGGTCGCGAAGCCGGGATATGGACGCGTCTCCAGGTCGATCGGTCGATAGGAGCTCGCCGACCCGACCCTCAGCACCGGCCCATCGGCGTTGAGCTCCTCCTCGAACGGAACGCACATCCGCTTCAGGACCTCCAGGAAAGCGCCGAGGTCCGCCGGACGCACCCCGTGGATGCGGATCTCCCCGCCGGTGGCCGCCGCGGCGATCGCGAACGTTCCCGCCTCCAGGCGGTCGCCGATGACGCGGTGCTCCGCGCCGCTCAGCCGATCGACGCCCTCTATCTCGAGCCGATGCGGCGCCGTGCGCTCGATCCGCGCACCCATCGCTCGGAGCATGACGATCAGGTCATCCACCTCCGGCTCACGCGCCGCGTTGTCGATCACCGTCGTGCCGGACGCGCGCACCGCGGCCAGCAGCGCGTTCTCGGTGCCCATCACGGTCACGTACGGGAACTCGATGCGAGCGCCGTGCAGCCCCCGCGGGGCGCTGGCGAAGTAGTAGCCATTCTTGTACTCGACCTCGGCCCCCAGCCGGGTCATCGCCTCCACGTGCAGGTCCACCGGCCGCCTGCCGATCCGATCACCGCCGGGATTGCTGATGATCACCCGTCCGAAGCGGGTCAGGAGTGGCCCGAGCAGGATGAAGGATGACCGCATCTTCATCGCCGCCTCGAGGGGGACGAAGAGCCAGTCGGCGTCGACGGCGGTGATCTCAAGCGCGTCACCGTCGACCCTGCGGACGTTGAAACCGATGTCGGCCATCGTCTCGCGCATGATCATCACGTCGCTGATGCGCGGCACGTTGCGCAACAGGCATGGCTCGTCGGTGAGGGCGGCAGCGGCCATCATCTTCAGGACCGCGTTCTTGGCACCCGCGACCCGCACGTCGCCGTGGAGCGGAACGCCGCCGGTGACAATGAACTTCTGCATCGGCGCCAGTCTACCGGTCGAGCCTGCCCAGCTCAGCCGGGCCACGCCTCCTTCCACTCGTGCGGCCCCAGATGGTGGCCGTCGCACAGGCCGACCCGGCCGCCCATGTGACGGCTCGGCAGGTAGGGCTGCATCCCGGCCTCGAACGGTGTCGGTGCCCGGTTACAGAGCATGAAACGCCGCTCTCGCGCCCAGGCATAGGCGTGGTCGCTACTGCAGAAGGCGTAGCCTCGCGTGAAGTTGCCGGTTGCGCCCGGGAGTGGGTCACCGGCCAGCGTCAGCGGTCCGGATTCGCGGACGATCGCGATGCGGATCGGAAGCTGCGGCATCCGTGCGCCGCACTGGTCGCAGGTCTGCATCGGTCAGCAGGCCGGTCCGTCAGCAGGCCGCTCGGCCAGCCGGGCGGCGATCAGCCGCGCGATCGGCGCCTGGTGGCGATCCGCTCGCGCATCAGCGCCGTCTGCAGTGCGGCGCGGATGCGGGCCACGTCGACACCCGACTCCGCCTGCTGCAGTTCCTGCTCGGCCCGCTTGCGTGCCTCCACCGCGCGGGCCTCATCGATCTCGTCGGAGTGCTCTGCGATGTCGGCCATGACCACTACCCGGTCCGGCCGCACTTCGACGAAGCCACCGGAGATGAGCAGCACCTGCTCGGTGCCGCCCTTCCTGATCTTCAGCTCACCGATGCCGAGCGCGGAGATCAACGGCGTATGGTGCGGAAGGATGCCGAGCTGACCGTCGATGCCGGGCACGACCACCATGTCCACCTCGTCGGTGAACGCTCTGCGCTCGGGACTGACGATCTCCAGCTGAATCGGCATCAGGGGCACCCACGGACCGAAGCCGGCGATCCCGGGGTGGCGGCGGCCGCGCTGACGGTCACTTCAGCTTCTCGGCGTTGGCGACCACGTCGTCGATCGGGCCGGCCATGAAGAAGGCCTGCTCGGGGAGGGCGTCGTGGTTCCCGTCCAGGATCTCCTTGAAGCCGCGCACGGTCTCCTTGAGCTCGACGAACTTGCCGGGCACGCCGGTGAACGCCTCACCGACGAAGAATGGCTGGCTCGCAAACCGCTGCAGCTTCCGCGCCCGCGCCACGGTGACCTTGTCCTCCTCGGACAGCTCATCCATGCCCAGGATGGCGATGATGTCCTGCAGGTCCTTGTAGCGCTGCAACGTCTGCTGCACCTGTCGCGCGACCGTGAAGTGCTCCTCGCCCACGATCCGGGCATCGAGCACCGTGGAGGTCGAGGTCAGCGGGTCGACCGCGGGATAGATTCCGAGCTCCACGATCGAACGCTCGAGCCGAATCGTCGAGTCGAGGTGACCGAACGTCGTCGCCGGGGCGGGATCGGTATAGTCGTCGGCGGGCACGAAGATGGCCTGCAGGCTGGTGATCGATCCCTTCTTGGTCGACGTGATCCGCTCCTGGAGCGCACCCATCTCGGTCGCCAGGGTTGGCTGGTAGCCGACCGCACTCGGCATCCGGCCGAGCAGCGCCGAGACCTCGGAGCCGGCCTGCGTGAAGCGGAAGATGTTGTCGATGAAGAGGAGGATGTCGCGGCCCTCTTCGTCGCGGAAATACTCGGCCATGGTCAGCGCGCTCAGACCGACGCGCTGGCGGGCGCCGGGCGGCTCGTTCATCTGCCCGAACACCAGGACGGTCTTCTCCAGCACTCCCGAGTGCGTCATCTCACCGATGAGGTCGTTCCCCTCGCGTGACCGCTCTCCAACTCCGGCAAAGACCGAATAACCGCCATGTTCCTGGGCGATGTTTCGGATCAGCTCCTGGATGATCACCGTCTTGCCGACCCCAGCCCCGCCGAAGACGCCGACCTTGCCGCCCCGCTTGAAGGGCGCGATGAGGTCGATGACCTTGATTCCCGTCTCGAAGACCTGAGCCTCGGTCTCCATCTGCTCGAAGGTCGGCGGCTCACGGTGGATCGGAAGCGTCTCGCCCTCCGGGATGCTGCCCTTGCCGTCGATCGTCTGACCGAGCACGTTGAAAACGCGGCCCAGCGTCCGTTCGCCGACCGGCACCGAGATCGGGGCGCCGGTGTCGACCACGTCGAGCCCCCGGGAGAGGCCATCGGTGGTCGACATCGCCACGGTCCGCACCCAGTTGTTGCCGAGGTGCTGCTGGACTTCGGTGACCAGCTTCTGTGCGGTGGCGGCTGTTCCGTCGCCCGCCTCATCGGTCGAGTCGAACTCATCGCGCGCCGACGCGGGCCGCTCGATCTCGAGCGCGTTGTAGATGTCGGGGAGCTCCCCGGGCGGGAACTCGACGTCGATCACGGGGCCCGTGATCTGGATCACCTTGCCGGTGGCCATCGGTTTCTTCGTCTCCTCGTGCAGGTGCCGCCGATGCCTCAGCCCGCCAGGGCGTTGGCACCCGAGGCGATCTCGATCATCTCGCGAGTGATGTTGGCCTGGCGGGTCTTGTTGTAGACCAGCGTCAGGCCGTCGATGAGCTCGTTCGCATTGTCGGTGGCGTTTCGCATGGCGATCATCGCGGCCGACTGCTCCGACGCGTTGTGCTCCAGGGCCGCGCGGTAGATGTCGACCGCCACGTAGCGAGGGAGCAGCTGATCCAGCACCGCGCGCGCGGACGGCTCGAACAGGTATTCGTCGTTCGTGCGCTTCTGTTCCTCACCCATCTCCGGGCGCTCGATGGGCAGGATGGTGCGCAGCGTTGCGCGCTGGCTCAGGGTGTTGATCCAGGCGCTGTACTCGATCGCGATCTCGTCGTACCGCCCCTCGATGAAATCCTCGGTCACGAGTCGCGCGATGGGGGTCACCTGGCCGAACGTCGGGCGGTTGCCGAGCCCCGGAAAGTGCGCGGCCACCGGGATGCCCGCACGTCGCAGCGACTCGCGGCCCTTGCGTCCCACGGTGATCGCCTCGACCTCCACCCGTTTGCCGTCGCGGTCGGCGCGCTCCGCCACGAAGCGGAGCACGGCCCGCACCGAGTTGGCGTCCAGCGCACCGACCAGGCCGCGGTCGGTGGTGAGGACCACGATCCCGATGCGCCTCACGGGGCGGCGCGCCAACAGCGGCGAGATCTCCTCGGTGACCGCCGCCGCCACACGGCTCAGGACGTCCCGCATCTGGTCGGAGTACGGACGCGCGGCCACGATGGCGTCCTGGGCGCGCTTCATCCGCGAGGCGGCGACCATCTCCATCGCCCGCGTGATCTGGGCGATGTTGCGGACGGACCCGATCCGGCCACGGATCTCCTTGAGGCTGGCCATCTAGCGGGGGCATCCTCTCATCGCGCAGCCTTTGGCTCGTCCGTGGCGCGCGGCTGGTCAGTGGGTGGCTCGCCTTCGGTCGTGTCGCCCGATGTGGCGTCAGGGTCGGCCTGCCCGGTGCGTCTCTCCTCCGCCCCGCTCTCCTCCGTGCCAGGCTCGGGCTTGGCCGCTGTGGCTGACTCCTCGCCCGGCGCCTGTTCGGCCGGCGCCTGTTCGGCCGGCGTCTGTTCGGCGGGGGCCTCGTCGGCGCTCGCCTTGTCGCCAGCCTTCCCCTCGTCGCCACGGCTCGCCTCGTCGGCCTTCGCTTTGTCGCCACGGCTCGCCTCGTCGGCCTTCGCTTTGTCGTCGCGGTTCGCCTCGTCGCCAGCGCTCGCCTCGTCGGCGTTGGTCTCGTCGGCCTTGGTCTCGTCGGCCTTGGTCTCGTCGGCCTTGGTCTCGTCGCGCTTCCCGAAGCCCTCCTGCTGCTTGAACTCCGCCACGGCCTTGCCGAGCTCGGCGGTCATCTCGTCGGAGAGCGTCTTGTCCTTGGCGATCGATGGCAGCAGCTGCTCCCGAGTCGACTCCAGGAAGCGATAGAAGCCGCTCTCGAAGTCGCCGACGCGGCGCGTCTCCACGTCGTCGAGGTGGCCGTGGGTCGCGGCCCACAGGATCGCGACCTGGCGCTCGACCGGGAGCGGCTGGAACTGAGGCTGCTTGAGCACCTCGGTGAGCTTTTCGCCGCGATTCAGCTGGTCGCGCGTCGTCTTGTCGAGATCGGACGAGAACTGGGCGAACGCGGCGAGCTCCCGGTACTGGGCCAGGTCGAGCCGCAGCCGTCCGACGACCTGGCGCATGGCCTTGATCTGCGCGGCACCCCCCACCCGGCTGACGCTGATGCCGGCGTTCACCGCCGGGCGCTGGCCCTTGTTGAACAGGTCGCTCTGCAGAAAGATCTGTCCGTCGGTGATGCTGATCACGTTGGTCGGGATGTAGGCCGACACGTCCCCCGCCTGCGTCTCGATGATCGGCAGCGCGGTCAGGGAGCCACCGCCGTTGTCGTCGCTCATCCGGGCGGCACGCTCCAGCAGGCGCGAGTGGGCGTAGAAGATGTCGCCCGGGTATGCCTCGCGTCCGGGAGGGCGCCGCATCAGGAGCGAGACTTCGCGGTAGGCCCATGCGTGCTTCGAGAGATCGTCGTAGACGCACAGCGCATCCTTGCCCTGCTGCATGAACGCCTCGCCGATCGTCGCGCCGGCGTAGGGCGCCAGGAACTGCAGCGGAGCGGGGTCCGATGCGGATGCGACGACCACGATGCTGTGCTCCATCGCGCCGGCCTCCTCCAGCTGGCCGACGACCTGGGCAACGGTCGAGAGCTTCTGGCCGATGGCGACGTAGATGCAGATCAGGTCGCCGCCCTTCTGGTTGATGATCGTGTCGGTGGCGATCGCCGTCTTCCCCGTCTGCCGGTCACCGATGATCAGCTCGCGCTGCCCACGCCCGATGGGGATCATGGAATCGATCGCCTTGATCCCGGTCTGCACCGGCGTATCGACCGGCTGCCGCACGATGACCCCGGGCGCGATGTGCTCGACGGGCCGCGTCTCGCTCGTCTCGATCTTGCCCTTGCCGTCGATCGGCTGACCGAGCGGGTTCACCACTCGGCCGATCAGGGCATCGCCAACGGGGATCTCCACGATCCGGCCGGTGGTCTTGACCTGGTCCCCCTCCTTGAGGTGCGTGTACTCGCCCAGAATCAGGACACCGACCGTCTCCTCCTCCAGGTTGAAGGCCATGCCCATCACGCCGCCGGGAAACTCGAGCAGCCCGTTGGCGACCGCCCCGGACAGCCCGTAGATCTGCGCGATGCCGTCTCCGACCTCCACGATGGTGCCGACGCCGGAGACGTCGGCCCCCTCATCGAAGCCCTTGATCTCGTTCCTGATGATCGACGTGATCTCGTCGGATCGAATCGCCATGTTCCTCGTTCCTTGCTTCTCGCCGCGGCTTCGGCGCGGGCCGGCCTAGACGGCTGCCAGGCGTGCCCGCAGCCGCTCGAGGCGACTGCGGACGCTTGCGTCGTACAACCGGTCGCCGATCCGCACGGCAATGCCGCCGATGAGGCTCTGGTCGACCACTTCGTGAATCTCGATCCGCTTCTCGGTCAGCGCCGCCAGCCGTTCCGCGATCGCGCGGCGCTCGGCATCGTCGAGCGGGATGGCGGTGCGCACCTCCGCCCGGACGATTCCCCGTTCGCGACGGAGGAGCTCGGCGAACCGCTCGACCATGGCCGGGATCGCTCCGGGCCGGCCGCGCCGAATCATGAGCAGCACCAGGCTGACCGCCTCGCGGCCCACGTCATCGGGCACGATCCGCCGCAGCACCTTCTGCTTGTCCGCGAACGCGACCGCCGGGTGCTCGACGAAGGTGCGCAACTGCTCGTCGGCGAGCGCCGTCCCCAGGATCTGCAGGTCCTGCTCCCATCGGTCCAGCGCCCCGTCCGCAGCGGCGATCTGGAAGGCAGCCTCGGCATACCGCCGCGCGGCCGTTTCGCGCCTCGCCATCGGTCAGCTTCGGCTCCCGGGCCGGGGCTGAACCTCGGTGAGGAACTCCTCCACGAGCTGCCGCTGCATCGGCTCATCCATCTCGCGCTTGACGAGCTTGCCAGCGGCCAACAGGGCCAGGTCGGCCACCTGCGTCCGGATCTCGGCCAGCGCCCGGTCCTTCTCGGCGGCTATCTCCTCGCGCGCCTTGGCGCTGACCTGCTCCGCCTGCGTGCGCGCCTCCGCAAGGATCTGGGTGCGTGCGTCGTCGGCCATCTTGTTGGCTCGAGCGACCATCGCCTGGGCCTCCTTGCGAGCCTCGTCGAGCGCGGCCTCCCGCTCCGCCCGCGCCAGCTCGCGGTCCCGCTTCGCCGCCTCCGCGTCCTCGAGTCCCTTCTGGATTCGCTGCGAACGCTCGTCCAGGATGGCGAGTACTCGCTTGAACAGGAACCGGTTGGCCAGGTACAGGAGCAGCAGGAAGTTGATGATCTGGAACGCGAGCTTGAAGACGTCGACGCCAAAGGCGTTGAAGAACTGCGCCATGCGCCTCCCTGGCCTACTTGACGAAGATGAGGAGCAGCGCGATGACCAACGCGTAGATACCGATGGCTTCGGCCAGCGCGATGCCCAGCACGTACGGGACGAAGATCGCCCCCGATGCATCGGGGTTGCGACCCAGGGCCTCCATCGCCTTGCTCACCGCGATACCGAGGCCGATCCCGGGGCCGATGGCGCCGAGGCCCATGGCGAGTCCCGCGGCCAGGTTTGAGTTCACGAACCATTCCTCCTTCAGTGCTTTGCGCCGAGCGCTCCGCGCCGGCGTTCGACGATTTACGCGGCTCCCTCCGCCGGAGCCTGGGCGTCATCGGCGCTGACCGCGGTGGGCTCGGGCCCGCCGTGCTCCTCACCGCGTTGGGCGTGTTCGGCGATGGCCATGGTGATGTAGGTCATGGCCAGCAGCGCAAAGACGAGCGCCTGCACCAACCCGAAGAGCATCTCGAGGCCGTAGAAGATCGCCGGAACGAAGAATGCCAGGGGCAGCACGAAGACCGCTGCCGTGGTGATGGCCAGCATCGTCCCGATCAATACCTCCCCGGCAAAGACGTTGCCGAAGAGTCGCATCGACAGGCTGATAAGGCGGCTCAGCTCGCTGATGACGTTGATCGGAAACATGAGCGGCGCCATGTAGCGGGGCTCGCCGATCAGCTCCTTCAGGTAGCCGAGGATGCCATTGGTCCGGATGCCGAAGTAGATGAAGGCGAAGACGGTCACGAGTGCCAATCCCAGCGTGAAGTTCAGATCGGCCGAGGCCGGACGGATGAAGGGCACCAGCTCGGTGCCACCGCCCTCCACGTGATGGAGCAGGCCGATGGTGCCCACTCCCGGAAGCAGACCCAGCCAGTTGGCCACCAGGATCATCACGAACAGGGCGAGAATCATGGCCAGGTAAGCGCCCCACTTGCTGGTCGATCCGCGCACGATGCCGGTCATCCACTCGATGGGAAGCTCGATCACGGTCAGAACCCGAGTGGGAACCACCCGCGCGCTGCCAACGAAGAACCAGGCGGCCACCAGCAGGATCAGCGAGGCCAGCACCGCGCCAACCATGCTGTTCGTCACCTGCAGCGGACCGATGCTGAACAGCGTCTCCGCCTTGATGCTGACGCTGATCAGAGCGCCGTAGGTGCCCACGTCGTTGCGCTATCTCCTCATCGAATCGCGCGCCACATCCCAGATGGTGAACATCGCGGCCGCTATGCCGAGCACCATGCCGATCAGCGTGAAGATCGGTGTCGTATGCAGCCAGTTGTCCACGACCAGGCCGATGCCGAGGCCGAGTATCACCGATACGCCGAGCCGCACGCCGAGGTCAAATGCGAGACCCCAGTTCGCCGAGGAGCCCCGGTCCCGCCCGTCGTCTCCGGGCGAGCGCCTCATCGGTCCGGGCCTTGGCTCGCCGAGGGCCCTCGGGTATGTGCGCGGATGTACAGCCAGAGAGCCAGGTAAGCGAACAGGTTGCCGGCCACGAAGCCACTCAACGCGAACAGCGGCGCAGTCGCCAGCAGACGATCGAGGATGATTCCAGCGACCGCGCCACCCACGATCGGAATCACCATGATCAGGGTCACCTGGCCGAGGATCCGGACGAGACCGGTGCTGGTCAGTTGGGTCATGCGAGAGTTCGACTCACAGCGGTCGGACCGCGGGAGTATAGCCGAGGCGCCTGGACGGCGCGACTCGTAGGCCCGGCTGCCCGCTAGGCGGGGATCCCTGCCGTCGAGCGCGTGGCGGGCAGGCCGGGTACCGGGAACCGATCGACAATTCCGGCCACGCGGCTGCGAACCGCTTCCTGCGCGTCGGGATCGTCGCGGGCGGCGATGCCCTCGACGATCAGCGTGGCGATCTGCCGCATCTCCTCCTCCCGCATGCCGCGCGAGGTGACGGCCGGCGTCCCGAGCCGGACCCCGGACCCGATCATCGGCTTCTCGGGGTCATAGGGAATCGTGTTCTTGTTCGCGGTGATGCGGACCTCGCCGAGTGCAAGGTCGGCCTGCTTGCCGTTGACGCCGAGCGGGCGCACGTCGACGAGCATCAGGTGGTTATCGGTGCCGCCGGAGATGATCGAGGCGCCGGCATCGGCGAGGGCGGAGGCGAGGGCCCGGGCGTTGGCCACGGTCTGCTGCATGTCACGCCGGAAGCCATCGGTCGCGGCCTCCCGGAGGGCGACCGCCTTGGCGGCGATGACGTGCATCAAGGGGCCGCCCTGGATGCCTGGGAAGATGCTCTTGTCGATCGCCTTGGCGTGCGCCTCCTTTGAGAGGATCATGCCGCCCCGCGGTCCGCGGAGCGTCTTGTGGGTGGTCGTCGTGACGACGTCCGCGTATGGCACCGGCGACGGATGGACGCCGGCGGCCACGAGGCCGGCGAAGTGGGCCATATCGGTCATGAGCAGGGCCCCGACCTCGTCGGCGATGTCGCGGAACGCGGCGAAGTCCCAGAGACGCGGGTAGGCGGTCGCCCCGGTGACGATGAGCTTGGGCCGATGCTCGCGCGCCAAAGATCGCACCTCGTCCATGTCGATCAGGTGGCTCTCACGGTCGACGTGATAGGCGACGAAGTTGTAGTACTGGCCGCTGAAGTTGACCGGCGAGCCATGCGTCAGGTGACCGCCCTGGTCGAGCGAGAGCCCCAGGACCGTGTCGCCACGCTCCAGCAGGGCATGGAAGACGGCCATGTTGGCCTGCGCGCCGGCATGCGGCTGCACATTCACGTGCTCCGCTCCGAACAGCTCCCTGGCGCGATCACGGGCCAGGTTCTCGGCGCGGTCGACCACCTCACAGCCGCCGTAGTAGCGGCGACCCGGGTACCCCTCCGCGTACTTGGCCGTCAGGACGCTGCCGGTCGCCTGCAGGACCGCCAGGCTGGGGTAGTTCTCGCTGGCGATCAGCTCCAGGTGGGAGCGTGCCCGGTCCTCCTCGTCGCGGATGACCTGGTAGATCTCCGGATCCTCGGTCTCGAGCGGCGCCCAGAAGTCCATCGGAACCTACCTCGCGTCGGTGGTGCGGCTGCGTACCGAGTGTAGACCCTCGATGAAATGGATCCCGCAGGGGCTTGCTCGACGGCCAGCGTGGCCTCGCAGTCACGCTGCTCAGCCTGCCGGTGGACGGGCCTCCTCGGCTTCGATCCGGGCCAGCTTCTGGAGCCGGGGAACGTGGCGCCCGGCCTGGAACTGCGCCGCGAGGAACTCGCGGAGAGAGGCGCGCGCCACTTCGAGCCCCACGATCCGCGCCCCCATGGCCAACACATTGGCGTCGTTGTGCTCGCGCCCCAGCCTGGCGGTGACCGGATCGGCGGCCTCGACGCAGCGGATGCCGCGCACCTTGTTGGCCACGATCGCCTCGCCGGTCCCGCTCCCACCGAGCACGACGCCGAGCTCGTATTCGCCGCGGGCCACGGCTCGCGCCACTGGCGCGATGAAATCCGGATAGTCGACCACGTCGGACGTGTAGGTCCCGAAGTCGCGATACTCGACCCGCAGCTCGTCCAGCAGCGCGCAGAGCTGGCCCTTCAGGGCAAAGCCGGCATGATCGGAGCCGATGGCGAGGCGCATGCGGCCTCAGTCTACCGAGCCCAGCACGGCCTCGATTGCGGCGCGGGGAATGGCGCCCTCGCGGAGCACGCGCGCACCAGACGAGAGCAGCTCGACCACCGTCGAGGGGGCGGCGCCGGGCGAGGTGCCATCCAGCACCGCATCGAGCAGGTCAGCGCCGGCGAAGGCGACCAGGATGTCATCGGTTGAGCGGCAGTCCGGCATGCCGTGCCGGTTCGCGCTGCTGGTCGGCAGCGGGCCGGTTCGCGCCAGCAGGGCGCGCGCGATCGGGTGGGCGGGCACCCGGACGCCAAGCGTTGGCGAGGGCTGCGGAACCGACGGATCGCCGTCGCCGGCCCGCGGCAGCACGATGGTCAGGCCTCCCGGCCAGAAGCGCGCCGCCAACTCCGTGGCACGCCGGTCGACCGCGAGGCCCAGCTGACGCGCCCGCTCAAGGTCATCGATCAGCCATGCCACCCGCCGCTCGGGCGGCCTCCCTTTCAGCTCGAACAGCCGCGAGAGCGCCTCGGGATCACCCGCCCGACAGGCGACGCCGTGAACGGTGTCCGTCGGGAATGCGACCAGCGCGCCGGCCTGCAGCCGCGCCGCCGCCGAGGCGAGCCCGGCCGCGTCCGGCTGCAGCACATCGGTCACAGGCGAGCCACGCGCACGACGCG
>JALYXZ010000162.1 GCA_030946825.1 Chloroflexota bacterium
CTCCAGGAGCTCGCCCGCTCGCGCTGAACGCCGGTACGCGCCGCTGCGCACCAGACGGGCAGGAGGTGTCAGGCTCCGGGCGAGGCGGCTGCGGCCTGCGATGCCGGGCCCTCGGATACCAGCCGACCGTCGCGCAGCTCCACGACGCGGTCGGCGATGCTCACCAGCGCGGCGTCATGCGTCGCGACCACCACGGTCACCCCCTCGGCTCTCGCCACTGCCCGGACCAGCCGCATGATCGTCCGGCCGGACTGGGAATCGAGCTGGCCGGTCGGTTCGTCGGCGATCAGCAGCTCCGGCCGGTTGGCCAGCGCTCGAGCGATGGCGACCCGCTGCTGCTCACCGCCGGAAAGCTCGTGAGGCCGATGTCGAGCGCGGTCGGTCAGGCCGACCATCTCGAGCAGCATGGCGACCCGCTGGCGCCGCGCGGCCGGCTCGGCGTTCACCAGCCGGAGCGGGACTTCGACGTTCTCGGCGGCCGACAGGATCGGTATCAGTCCGAAAGACTGGAAGATGAAGCCGATTCGCCGGCGGCGAAGCTCGGTCAGCTGCGCGTCACCGAAGCTGGTGAGCTCCTGGCCGTCGAAGCGCACCACGCCCCGAGTCGGCCGGTCGAGGCCGCCGAGCAGGTTCAGAAGCGTTGTCTTGCCCGATCCGGAGCGACCCTGGATGGCGACCATCTCCCCGCGGTCGATGCGGAGCGTCAGGTCGTCGACCGCCCGAATCGTCTGGCCTGCCAGCTGGTACTGGCGCGAGAGGTGCTCCCCGGCGACCAGCTCGCGGCGCTCCGATCGCGGGCGGTAGCCCGCGGAGGTCGTCACTGCTGGCCCTCCGATCGCGCATCCTCGGCGCCTCGATCATCGTCGGGCCAGACGCCGATGTGGTCGGGCTCGAGCTCAACCCGCACTCGGTGCTCGAGGCCCAGCGCCTCGATGTGCTCGCGGGGCAGCTGCAGCCGCCCTGCACGGTCCAGCACGGCGAACTCCTCCGCGATCACCTCGTGCTCGCCATCGGCGCCACGCTGCCGACGCCGCAGCGTCTCGCTGCTCGTTCGACCGTCACGGATCGCAACCGTGCGTCGGACCTGCTCCGAGACGAGTGGGTCGTGAGTGACCACCACCACGGTCACCTGCAGAGCCGACGAGATGTCCTGGAAGATCCTGAACACCTCGCTCGAGGTGGTGCTGTCCAGCTCGCCGGTCGGCTCATCGGCAAACACGACCTCCGGCTGGTTGGCAAGCGCAACCGCGATCGCCACGCGCTGCTGCTCACCGCCCGACAGCCGGTCGGGGCGGTGCCGAGCCCGATCGCCGAGACCGACCCGGTCCAGCAGGTCCGCGCTCCGGCGCCGGCGGGCGGTCGGATCGAGGCCGTTGAGGATCATCGGCAGTTCGACGTTCTCCTTCGCGGTGAGGTACGGGAGCAGGTTGCTCATGGTCTGCTGGCGGACGAATCCGACGACCTGCCGGCGATAGCGGACCCGCTGCCGTGCGCCCATCGCGCCCAGATCGTGGCCGGCGACGGTGGCACGGCCGGCTGATGGAGCGTCGAGCCCGGCGAGGATGTTCATCAGCGTCGACTTCCCGCTTCCGGAGGCACCCACGATGGCCACCAGGTCCCCGCGGTTGACAAGCAGGTCGAGGCCCTGGAGCGCGACGACCTCGAGGTCGGCGACCTTGTAGATGCGGACCAGGTTGTCGCACACGATGTGTGCGTCCGCACCGTACTGGGGACGCGTGCTCGCACCTCGATCGGCCCCTCCGGGCGGCAGATCGAAGATTCCGTCCTCGTCCGGTGTCATGTCCGCCTCATTCCACACATCGTCCGCCTAGCGCTCGCCGATGCGCAGCGCACCGGCCAGCTTCGCATCTCTGGCCGAAACCGCGGCGACCGTCACGGCGACTACCGCCACCGCGGAGAATGCAAGCCCGATCGCCAGCAGGTTCGACCACGGCACCACCAGCCGCCCCGCCGGAAGGGATCCCATCAGCGCGTCCAGTCCCAGGCCGGGGAGGACCAGCCCCGCGATTGCAACTCCCAGCGGGAGCCCGATACCGATCGCGATGACTGCCGGCGGCAGCTGCTCGATGGCCGTCAGCCACACCCCCTGGCGGCGCCCCAGGCCGAGCGTTCGGAGCAGGATCAGATCCCGGTCGCGCGCGGGGGCCGTGACCAGCACCATTGCGACCAGGGCAAGGCCGGTGTACAGCGCCGCGAGTGCCGAGGCAACCACGAAGGCGAGCAGTGTCGCCGCCACCAGCGGGCCGCCGTGCATCCGCTCGTATTCGACGCTACGGGATGCGACGCTCGCCAGCGACGTCTCGGCACGCGCGGCGCGGCGCATCGTCCCATCCGGTACATTCGGCGCGCGCACATAGAGCGCGGTCAGCTCGGGAGCAGCGTGACCTAGCGCGGAGCGCAGCACCTGTCGATCCACCAGTACGAACGACCCGGGCACGCCGGGAAACGCGTCGCGCACACCGACGACCACCGAGCTGTAGGTCTGCTGGTCCACGACGAGTAGCAGCCGATCGCCCACCCGCACATCTCGTCCCGAGACCAACGACGCCACGACGCTCGGGATCGGGTCGCGGTCGGACCCGCTGGCGGATGCCTTGGCGGTCAGCGCCGAGGGGAAGGTCGCCGCAATCGGCGTCCCGACCACTACCCGTTCGTAGGCCCTGACGTCCAGACCGATGAGGTGGGTGTCTGTCAGGTTCGAGCCGCCCAGCCCGAACGTCGCCTCGCGGACCGCCGCGCGGGCCTCGGCTTCGACCCCGGGCACCTGCGCAAGCTCAACGTTGGTGGGAAAGGTCTCGCCCGCCGGCGCGCTGACGCGGTAGTCGGCCCCCACCGCCAACCATGCGGCCTGCACCTGACCATTCTCGACCGTCGACGCGATCACGGCGCCGAAGGAGACGACCGACGCCGAAAGGAGCAGCACGACCAACGGGAGATGCGCGGCCGCCGATCCCCGGCTCGACCGGCGCAGTGCCAGGACCGCGGCGGCGCTCCGGCTGCGCGCGGCGAGGGCCGCCAGCGCGCGGAGCGGGATCGAGTACAGCCGCAGGACCGCCAGCCCCACGGCCAGGCTGAGCATCACCGGCACGCCGGCGAGGAACGGGTCAGCCGCTGGCATGGCGTCGGCTCCGACGGCCGAGCCGGCGAGTCCCCGACGCTGGAGCAGGAGCACCCCGGCGCCGGCCAGCGCGACCACGCTGAGTTCCGCTGCAAGGCGGCGAGGGTCCAGCTTTGCCACGCGCCGGGCGCCGGCATCCGCAAGGTGACGAACGGACGTGGCCAGGGCGGGGGCAACCAGGCAGACGAGGGTCCCGACCGCAACCGCGGCGGCGCCGATCACCTGGAACCTGCCGGTCACGGCGGGCAGGGCAACCGCGACCACGAGTGCCGCCATAGCCGCCGGCAGCGCGGCGACCAACGCCCCCTCGGCGGTAGCGCTGAGCAGCAGCTCGGCCAGCGATGCGCCACGGGTGCGCAGGATTGCGATGGTGGCCAGCCGACGCTCAGCCATCGAGACCCCGAGCAGGAGAAGCAGCGCAGCGCCGATGGCGGCCACACCGCCGCACAGGACGGTCAGCAAGGCCACCGCCGGCGCCTGCGCGGCCGCGTAGGCGCCGATCAGCTGTGGAAGGCCGGAGGCGAGTCGCGGCGACCCAAGGGGAGTGCCTCCGAACATCGGGGAGCCGGGAGACGCTCGCTGAAGGTCGAGCGTCGCGCGACGCAGGTCGGCGAGAAGGCCGGGTGCAGCGTCGACCCGGACGCGCGTCGGGTCCACCTGGTAGCGCCACGTCATCGTGTACCCGGTCAACCCCGACTGCTGGGTGAGCTGCATGAAGCTGCCCGCGCCTGCCAGCGCCGCCCCGTAGAACGTGTCGCCCTCGATGGTGGTCTCGATCCGGGGGGCAAGCAGGCGACGGTCGGCCATCCAGTAGTCGCCCGCGGCATCGATCGGTTCGAAGATGCCGGTGACCAGCACCTCAGGATTCACCGGTTGCTCCGGCACGATCTGGATCGGTGCGTTCGGCGCGAGGGCGATCGGCAGCCGGTCACCGACCTTGAGCCCGAGACGGGCGGCGGTGGTGCGCGAAACGGCGACTTCGAGCACCGGACGTGGGTTCCGGGCCGGGTCGCCGTTGGGGGGCCGCCCGGCGACCATGCGGCTGTGGGCTCGGGAATCCGACTGCATGAGAAGGATGAGATGCCGCCGGCTGCCGGCCGGCCCGACCACCATGTCCCAGGTCTCGAC
>JALYXZ010000173.1 GCA_030946825.1 Chloroflexota bacterium
GAAATGGGCCGGCGGGTTCCCGATCGTGGCGGCCAGTGCCGTGGGGGCGCGGGTCGTGGACATCGACGGCCACGAGTACGTCGACCTGTGCCTGGGCGACACGGGCGCCATGGCCGGTCACGCTCCCACGGCCAGCGTGGATGCGCTGATGCGGCAGGCGCGTCGCGGAATCACCACCATGCTCCCGGGCGAGGACGCGGCCTGGGTCGGCGAGGAGCTGACGCGACGCTTTGGGCTGCCGCGCTGGCAGTTCACGCTGAGCGCCACCGATGCAAACCGCTTCGCGATCCGCATCGCCCGCGAGCTCACCGGCCGGCCCAGGATCCTGGTCTTCAACCACTGCTACCACGGCACCGTGGACGAGACGCTGGCGACGCTGCGGGACGGCACGGCGGTGGCGCGGGCCGGAAACGTGGGCCCGCCGACCGATCCGGCGCTGACCACGCGAGTCGTGGAGTTCAACGACGTTCCGGCGCTCGAGGCCGCGCTCGCCGAGGGCGATGTCGCCTGCGTGCTGGCGGAGCCGGCGATGACCAATGTCGGCATCGTCCCGCCGCTCCCCGGCTTCCACGCCGCACTCCGCGACCTGACCCGTCGTCACGGGACGATGCTCGTCCTGGACGAGACGCACACCTTCTGCGCCGGCCCGGGCGGGATGACCGCGGCCGAGCACCTGGAGCCCGACCTGCTGACCATCGGCAAGGCGATCGCCGGCGGCGTTCCGGCCGGCGCGCTGGGGATGAGCGCCGAGCTCGAGGCGCGCGCCCTCGCCGACGCGGAGGCGGACTTCGTCGACACCGGCGGCATCGGCGGCACGCTTGCCGGCAACGCGCTGTCGGTGGCCGCCATGCGCGCCACGCTGGAATCGGTCCTGACCGAGGACGCTTTCGCGCACATGACCCGGCTTGCGATGCGGTTCACGCAGGGTGTCGACGAAGCGATCGCCGAGGCCGGGCTGCCATGGCATGTCACCCGTCTCGGGTGTCGCGCCGAGTATCTCTTCCGGGCCACTCCCCCGAGGACCGGCTCGGAGGCGGCGGCGGCGCGGGACGGCCAGCTCGAGGATTTCCTGCATCTCTTCGCGCTGAACCGCGGCGTGCTGCTGACGCCTTTCCACAACATGGCGCTCATGTCGCCGGCGACCAGCGACATCGATGTCGACGCTCACACCGCCGTCTTCCGCGAGGCGCTCGGGCAGCTGAGCTAGGAGCCCATCACCATCCCGCCGTCGACGCCGATCACCTGACCGGTGACGTACGCCGCCTCGTCGGAGGCGAAGTAGACGGCGGCAGCGGCCACGTCGTCCGCGGTCCCGATCGTGCCCAGCGGCGTCACGCCGAGCACATAGTCGCGCGCCTGCTGCGGCAGGTCGGCGGTGAGCTCGGTCTCGATCAGCCCCGGCGCTATGGCGTTGCAGGTCACGCCGCGGCTCGCGAGCTCGCGGGCCACCGACTTCGTCAGGCCGATGAGGCCTGCCTTGGCCGACGCGTAGTTCGCCTGGCCGGCATTGCCCATTCGTCCGGCGGCGCTGCTCATGTTGATGATCCGGCCGCCGCGAGCCTTCATCATCGGTCTGGCCACCGCGCGAATCATCCAGAACGGGCCGGACAGGTTGGTGGCGATCACGTCGTCCCATTCGGCGGCGTCCATGCGCACCAGGAGGTTGTCCCGGGTGATGCCCGCATTGTTGACCAGGATGTCGATCCTGCCCAATGCCTGCAGGGTCGCCGCCACGATTGCCTCGCACGACTCGCGACCGGCGGAGGTGTCGCCTTGGACCGCGATCGCGCGACGTCCGAGCGCTTCGATCTCACCGACCACCGCGGCGGCGGCGTCGGCCCGGCCGCGGTAGTTGACCGCAACGTCCGCTCCCTGGCGAGCGAGCGCCAGCGCGATCGCTCGCCCCAGTCCGCGGCTGGCCCCGGTGACCAGCGCGGTCCTGTCGGTCAGGTCAAACATCGGTCCTCCTGCGCCCGCGACGGTTGGTCAGCCTGCGGCCGCAATTTCGGGTAGAGCCGCCTCTTCATCCGTGGCCGTCTCCGCGAGCGTCGCGGCTCCCGCGGTGCGCGGCTTGCCGAGGCGCGTCTGCGCGCCGGGTGCGCGGAAGGCCTGCAGTGGATCGGCGGTCCACTCGACCACCGCGGCACCGGCGGTGTAGCCTGCCCCGAAGGCCGCCATCAGCAGCCGGTCACCCTGCTTGATGCGACCCGAGGCGACCGCTTCGACGAGCGCCATCGGCACCGATGCGGCGCTGGTGTTGCCGTACTTCTCGATGTTGACAAAGACCTTCTCATCGGGAATCTGCAGCTGCTTGCCGACGCTCTTGATGATCCGCAGGTTCGCCTGGTGGTAGACGAACTGGTCGATGTCGTCGACCCCCAGCCCGGCGCTGCGGAGCGCGGCGAGGGTCGACTCGGCGAGCTGGCGCGTCGCGTAGCGGTACACGTCGGCGCCGCTCATGTGGATGAAGTGGCCGCCTTCGGCGCTGGTCTGCGGTGAGGCTGGGCAGGCCGACCCGCCGGCCGGCACGATGATCCCCTCCGCGCCCGTTCCATCGCTGAACAGCTCCAGCCCGAGCAAACCGCCCGGCTGGTCGCTGGCCGAAAGGATCACCGCGCCGGCGCCGTCACCGAACAGCACGCAGGTGCCGCGGTCGTGCCAGTCGAGGAACCGGCTGAGCACCTCGACACCCAGGACCAGCACGTTGCGATACATGCCCGAGCGAATGAAGCTGCTCCCCGTCGCCAGCGCGAAGAGGAACCCCGAGCAGGCGGCCTGCAGGTCGAACCCTGCGGCGCGCGTGGCGCCCAGATCGCGCGCGACGAGGACGCCGGTGGCAGGCAGCGGGTAGTCCGGCGAGCAGGTTCCGACGATCACCAGGTCCAGCTCGGTGGCGTCGAGGCCGGCGACCGCCAACGCATCCCGCGCGGCGTACACCGAGAGCGTGGTGGTCGTCTCGTCATCGGCGGCGATGCGGCGCTCGCGGATCCCGGTGCGGGTCACGATCCACTCATCCGAGGTATCGACCATCCGGGCCAGATCCTGGTTGGTGAGCACCCGCTGCGGGGCGTACATTCCCCAACCGGTGATCACAGCGTTCGGCGGCATGTGGTTCTCCTCGTCCTTCTCCGCGGGCTCAGCCGGGCTCGACCTCGATCAGCGGCTGCTGGCGCTTCACCAGCGCGCCGCTCTCGGCGAGGATGCGAGCCACCTTGCCGGTGACGTCCGACTTGATCTCGTTGAACAGCTTCATGGCCTCGATGAGCCCAATCACCTGGCCGGCGGAAACCTCGCCCCCGACCTGGAGATAGGGCCTGGCTCCTGGTGCCGGGGCGGTGTACCAGATGCCGGTCAGGGGGGCGGTCACGAAGCGCATGCCGGGCGCCGCCTCGCCGAAGGGGGCGGGGATTGCGCTGGGCGCCGCAGGGCCGCGCGCGTCGACCGCGGCTGTCGGGATGGGATCGCCGGCCGGCGGGGCCGAGGCGCGGACCAGCCGCAGGCGCAGATCGCCCGAGTCGACCTCGAGCTCGTCGAGCGCGCTGGAGCTGAAGCTCGGCGCCAGCAGGTCGACGGCGGCCAGGATCGGGTCGACACGCTCGGCGTCAGCCATCGCCGAACCGGCGGAAGATCAGGGTCGCGTTGTGACCGCCGAAACCGAACGAGTTGCTCATCGCTGTGCCGACCGGTGCCGAGCGCGCGGCGTTGGGCACGTAGTCGAGGTCGCAGTCGGGGTCCGGATTCTCGTAATTGATGGTCGGCGGTAGACAGCCATGCTCGATCGCCAGGATCGAAGCGATCGCCTCCACTCCGCCGCCGGCGCCGAGCATGTGCCCGGTCATCGACTTCGTGCTGCTGACCGGCACGGCGTAGGCGCGCTCGCCGAAGACGCTCTTGATCGCCGCCGTCTCGGACCGGTCGTTCGGGCCGGTGCTCGTCCCGTGCGCATTGATGTAGTCGATCTCCTCGAGTCGCAGGCCGGCATCGGCGAGCGCCCCGCGCATGCTGGCGGCTGCGCCCCGGCCGCCCGGAGCGGGAAGCGTGATGTGGCTGGCGTCATCGGTCGCGGCGTAGCCCACCAGCTCGGCATGGATCACCGCGCCCCGAGCCTGCGCATGCTCGAGTGCCTCGAGCACCAGGATCCCGGCGCCATCGGCCATCACGAAGCCGTCACGATCCGCGTCGAAGGGACGCGACGCGCGCTCCGGCTCGTCATTGCGCTTGGTGGACAGGGCGCGCATGGCGGAGAAAGCGCCAACCGGGATCTCGCCGATGCCGGCCTCCGCACCACCGGCGATCATCAGATCCGCATCGCCACGCCGGATCAGGTTCAGCGAGTCACCGATGGCGTGGTTGCTGCTCGAGCAGGCGCTCACCGTCGCGTAGTTCGGACCGCGCGCCCCACTCTGGATGGCCACGAACCCGGCGGCCATGTCCGGGATCATTGAGGTCACCAGGAACGGACCGATGCGGTCGATGCCCAGGTCATGCGCCTCGATGATGTCGCGGATCATGGTGTTGATCCCGCCGATCCCCGAGCCGATGATGACGCCGGTCCGATCCGCGAGGGTCTCGTCGGCGAACGGGTTGGCCAACCCGGCATCGCGCAGCGCCTCCACCGTGGCGCCCCAGGCGAAGTGCACGTAGCGGTCGTTGCGGCGGACCTCCTTGCGATCCATGACGCGGGTCGCATCGAAGCCGCGCACTTCGCCCGCCACCTTGCTCGGGACGTTGACCGGGTCGAACGATTCGATGCGGCGCACGCCGCTCCTGCCCGCGACCATCGCCTCCCAGGTGCTCGCCACGTCGTTGCCCAGCGGGGTGATCGCCCCCAGCCCGGTCACCACCACCCGCCGCTCTCCCTCACGCATCGGTTCGTCCTCCGGCGATCGCCTGGTCCTTGGGAATGATGAAGCTCAGCGTGGCCTCGACTGCCACCTCACCGTCGACGCTGGCCACCGCGCGGGCACGCCCGAACTGCCGCCCCAGCTTCTCGACCGTCACCTCGAGCCGCAGCGTATCGCCGGGCACTACGGTCCTGCGGAATCGGCAGCCGTCGATGCCGGCGAACAGTGCGAGCTTCCCGCGGTTCTCGGGCAGCGACAGGACGGCGACCGCGCCCGCCTGCGCCAGCGCCTCGACCATCAGCACGCCCGGCATGATCGGTCGTTCGGGGAAGTGGCCCGTGAACTGCGGCTCGTTGGCCGTCACCGACTTGATCGCCACCACCCGCTTGCCGCGCTCGAGCTCCACCACGCGATCGATGAGCAGGAACGGGTACCGATGCGGAATGATGCGCATGATCTCCGCGGCTCCCAGCGGCAGGTGCTCGGATGGGTCGCTCGCGCCGCCGCTGTCCAATCGCTCCGTCGGCTGCGTCGGCTCCATCGGTCCGGTCGGTCGCGTCGAGTCCATCGGTCAGGAGGCCACGAAGGCAGCCGGGCCGACGCGGTCGAGCAGGTTGGTGCTGACCTGCGCGTCGAGGAACGCGGCGTTGTTCACGATTCCACGGTGGAAGGCGAGGTTGGTCTGGATGCCGCCGACCTGGAACTCTGCCAGCGCCCGCCGGGAGCGCGCCATGGCCTGCTCGCGATCCTGTCCCCAGACGATCAGCTTGGCGAGCAGCGAGTCGTAGTAGGGAGGCACCTCGTAGCCGCGGTAGACGTGGGTATCGACGCGCACGCCCGGTCCGCCGGGAAGCTGCAGCTCCTCGATGACACCCGCCTGCGGAGCGAAGTTGTCGCCGGGATCCTCGGCGTTGATGCGGAACTCGATCGCGTGGCCGCGCAGCTGGATCTGCTGCTGGGTCAGCCCCAGCGGCTCCCCGGCGGCGAGCCGGATCTGCTCCGTGATGAGGTCCACCCCGGTGAGCATCTCGGTCACCGGGTGCTCGACCTGGATCCGGCAGTTGATCTCGATGAAGTAGAAGCTGCCGTCCGGATCGACCAGGAACTCCAGGGTGCCAGCGCTCTCGTAGCCGGCCGCCACCACCGCCCGGATGGCGAGATCGCGCAGGCGCTCACGCCCGGCATCGGTCATCGCCGGTGAGGGAGCTTCCTCGATGATCTTCTGGTGCCGTCGCTGGACACTGCAGTCGCGCTCGCCGAGGTGGACGCCGGTGCCATGGCGGTCGACCAGCACCTGGACCTCCACGTGCCGGCTCTCCTCGATCCACTTCTCGAAGTAGATGGCGTCGTCGCCGAACGCCGATTGCGCCTCGGAGCGCGCCAGCGGCAGGGAAGTCTCCATCTCGCGGGGCGAGCGCACCAGCCGCATCCCTCGGCCGCCGCCTCCGGCCGACGGCTTGAGCAGCACCGGGTAGCCGGAGGCTCCCGCCTGGTCGAGCGCGTCGCCCAGGTCGCTCACGATTCCCCGACTGCCCGGCACCGTCGGCAGCCCATGCGCGGCCAGCATCTGGCGCACCGCGTACTTGCTCGCGAACCGGTCGAGCACTTCTGCCCGAGGTCCGATGAAGGCCAGCTCATGCGCCGCGCAGACCTCCGCGAAGCCCGCATCTTCGGACAGGAAGCCGTAGCCTGGATGGATCGCGTCGCAGCCGCTGATCAGGGCCGCGCTGACCATCGCCGGCTGGTTGAGATAGCTTCGGCGCGCATCCGCGGGCCCGATGCACACCGCCTCGTCGGCCATCCGGACCGCCATCGTTTCGCGGTCGGCCTCGCTGTAGGCGACCACCGCGGGGACGCCAAGGTCGCGGCAGGCGCGCAGAATCCGCACGGCGATCTCGCCGCGATTGGCGATCAGGATCTTGCCGAACATCAGGCGATCCCCGCGTGCGTGGCGGCCAGCGCCTCGACCACGGCATCGAGGCCGCTCGGGTCCGACACGCTCGCCGTCCGGGCCTGCGGCAGGATGCGACGGACCATCCCGGTCAAGGCGTTACCCGGCCCACATTCGATGAACAGGTCGACGCCCGCCGCAGCCATGCGCCGCACGCTTGCCACCCACTCGACCGGCGAGCTGACCTGGCGGCCGAGCAGGCGACGGATCTCGGGCGGGTCGCTCACCGGCTCGGCGCTCACGTTGCTCACGAGTGGCGGCCGCGCCGGGTGCCAGGTCACTTCGTCGAACGCGTCGGCCAGGGGACCGGCCAGCGGCTCCATGAGGGGAGAATGGAACGGACCGCTCACGTTGAGCGGGATCAGACGTCGGGCACCCGCGGCGCGCAGTCGCTCCTCCGCAGCAGCGAGGGCATCGCGGCGCCCGCTGACCACGATCTGCCCGGGGGCATTGTCGTTGGCCACCACCAGCTCGCCGGCTCCGGCGACATCGTCCAGCGCGGCCGCCACCGCGCTGCGCTCCAGGCCGATCACCGCCAGCATTCCTCCGTCCGAGGCGGCGTTGGCCATCAGCTGGCCGCGGAGCGCAACCAGTCGCAGTGCGTCGGAGAGCGCCAGGCTGCCGGCCGCGACCAAAGCGGCGTACTCCCCCACCGAGTGGCCGGCCACCAGCGCCGGCTCGATCGCTCTGCGCTCCCGCAGCGCGGCCAGGCAGGCGATCGAGGTGGTCACCAGGCAAGGCTGCGTCTGGCGGGTGTCATCCAGGCGCTCCGCCGGCCCCTCCCAGCAGACGGCACTGATCGGCCAGCCGAGGACGCCGTCCGCCTCCAGATAGACCGCCGCCGCCGCGGGGGAGACTTCCGCCAGGGCGCGCCCCATTCCGAGGACCTGCGAGCCCTGTGGCGAGAACAGGAGGCCGACGCTCACCGCGAGCCAGCCTCCAGCTCGATCAGCAGCTGCCCGTACTCGACCGCCTCGCCGCTCTCGGTCACCAGGTTGCGGACAGTGCCGCTCCGAGGCGCTCGCACGTCGTGGCGGACACCGAGCATCTCGACCCAGCCGAGCGGCTCGCCCTTCTTGACGGCCAGGCCCGGGCCGAGGCCCGCGGCATAGGCGAAGAAGCCCACTGCCGGAGACGCCACGCCAACCGGGACGGCACCGCTGCCCGATCCCGGGCTCGCTGCTTCCTGCGCGGTCGCCGACCCACTGGCGGCAGTGGATTGGCCGGCAGCGGCGCCGCGGTTGCCCTGCACCTTGCCACGCGGTGTCGCGCGTGCGGCGGCATCGGTCGCGGGCGGAACCGGACGACCCGCGACGCGCACCCGCAGATCGCCGCGTCGGACCTCGATCTCACCCAGGCCATAGCGGCCCAGGCGCTCGGTCAGCGGGGGGAGCAGCTCCTCGGCCGCGCGCCGGATTGCGTCGAGGGCCGCATCGGTCTCGGCCATCAGTCTCCCTCGCTCTCTTCAGTGCCGCTCGGCCAGATCTCGCTCCAGCGGCGGCGCCGCGGGACGCCCGGCAGGTGAAGCAGCCGCCCGATGCGTCTCCGCAAGGAGGGTGGGGCCCCGTGCCGCCTCTCCGGCACCTCCGTCTCGCGGTAGCGGCCGATGGCGCGCAGCCGAGCATACCGGTTCGCGAGCAGCGTCTCGGTGTCAAGCTGGCTGAGGCGGCCAAGCAGGTCGAGCAGCGCGCCCTTGATGGCGCGAGCGGTGCCTGCGCGGTCGACGTGCGCTCCCTCACCGGGCTCGTCGATGATGGCGTCAACGATCCCCAGCTCCAGCTGGTCGGGAGCCGTCATGCGCATCGCGGCAGCCGCCGTCGGCGCGGCCTCCGCAGAGCGCCACAGGATTGCGGCGCAGCCCTCGGGGCTGATCACCGAGTAGACCGAGTTCTCGAGCGCCAGCACCGCGTCCCCCACGCCGATGGCCAGCGCTCCGCCCGAGCCGCCCTCGCCGACGATGACCACGGCGATCGGGACCTGGAGCGCGGTCATCAGCCGAATGCTGGACGCGATCGACTCGGCCTGCCCGCGCTCCTCTGCCGCAGTCCCGGGCGCGGCGCCCGCGGTGTCCAGGAAGGTGACGAGCGGCAGTCCGAGCTTATCCGCGAGCCGCATCAGTCGCTCGGCCTTCCGGAAGCCTTCGGGGTGCGGAGACCCGAAGTTGCGGGCGATGTTCGTCTCCGTGTCGCTCCCCTTCTGGTGGCCGATGACCATCACCGGTCGCCCTTCGAGCAGGGCCGGGCCCCCGACGATGGCCGGATCGTCGGCGAAGCGGCGATCGCCGTGGAGCTCGACGAAGTCGTCGAAGATCAGCGCGATGAGCTCCAGGGTCCGCGGCCGCTGGAGCTGCCGGGCGGCCTGGACGCGTTGCCAGGCGCGCTCACGCTGCGCATCGTCGATGGGCGGCGGCGCATCCGCGGTGGGCGGGGTGATCGACGTCATGCGCGAGGC